>JBALXF010000419.1:0-3242 GCA_036961085.1 Psychromonas sp. | reverse complement strand
CATTAGACGTTTACCTCAGGATCCTTGGGGTAATGATTATATCTTAAATAGTCCTGGTGAGAATGGCAGAATAGATATCTTCTCAGTCGGTATGGATGGAGAAGAAGGAACCGATGATGATATTGGTAACTGGAATTTAGATGGATAAGCGGTTTCATTCTTGTGCCTAAATTTCCATTAAAACAAAGCCAGTCTGGTTTCACTTTACTTGAAATCATGCTGGTTATTGTTGTCCTTGGGATGGTTTCAGTTGCCGTAGTGATGACATTACCAAATAACTTGATCGCAGGGGACAGTGCTAAATGGCAAGCTGAACGCTTTACTAGCATATTACAATTTGCTGAAGATGAAGCACTGATTTCGGGTAATGAAATTGGTATCGAATTTACAGAAAATGGCTACCAATTTGCTATTTATGATCGTCAGAATAAGAGATGGATGCCCATTGATGTTGCAGAAATGCAGCAGAGAATTGAA
Source organism: Psychromonas sp. (assembly GCA_036961085.1). Classification (GTDB taxonomy): domain Bacteria; phylum Pseudomonadota; class Gammaproteobacteria; order Enterobacterales; family Psychromonadaceae; genus Psychromonas. The sequence continues at coordinate 2,765 of JBALXF010000419.1, read as the reverse complement.
TTGCCTGAAACCATTGCGATGGAATATAACTTGGCAAATTCTGTTTGGGAAGAACTGACGACCAATAACAATGGTCGTTTTATTGATGATTCATCTCGTGTTGTGATCGGTGAAGAAGCACAACAGACTTTAAACCCACAAGTTTATGTTATGTCTAGTGGAGAGGTCTCTCCCTTTTCATTGATATTTTCAAATTCAGATAGTGATTCATCAGACAACTCATTCACCGTAGAGGTGAGTATGAATGGTGAGATTGAAATGTCTCAAGCGGAACCATAATGAGATTAAGTGCAAGCAGCAGTAAAGTTAAAGGAATGACCCTATTAGAGGTTTTACTTGCCTTGGTCATATTAGCTATGTCTGGCTTAGCTGCAATGCAAGCGGCAACAGGAGCCTTGGTTAACCAGTCTTATTTACAAGATAAGACCATAGCTCTGTGGGTCGCGAGCAATCAAATCGCAGAATTGAAGTTACAAAAACAGTGGCCGTCAGAACGTTGGGTTACCGATAGCACCGAATTTGCGGGTAATACTTGGCACTACAGATACCAGACAGTAGCAACCGGAGACAGCAATTTTAAGGCGTTAGATATGGAAGTGAGCGATCAAAAAGAGGGTAAGCCTTATGCTTATATAAGGACTTACATTGCAAGGCAATAAATTCTCATCGAAACAATCGAGTAAAGGTTTTACATTACTCGAGGTTTTGGTTGCGGTCACTATTTTTGCAATGCTCAGCCTAGCTGCTTACCAAGTTTTGCAAGGTGTTATCCGTAGTAGTGAAATAAGCAAAGAACATAGTGAAAACTTAACCGAATTACAGCGTGCAATGCTTATTATTGAGCAAGACTTCACCCAAATAGTGGCGCGCGTATCACGACAAGAAGGCATTGATGACGAAGACCTATTTACCCTCAGCGTAGGTGATGATCTTTTTGATTCTGACGATCAGGGCATTGAATTTAATCGCCTTGGTTGGGCGAATCCATTAAATCTATTGCCACGCTCAGATATATTACGAGTCAGATATCGTTTGCAAGATGGACAGTTACAACGTTTGTATTTTCTTTACCCCGATACAGTGAGTGGTCAGGAGCCTGAGCAGCAAACGCTACTAAATGATGTTGAAAGTTTAAGTTTTCGTTTTTGGAATAATGATTGGCAAGACACTTGGGAGTCTAAAACTGCATTGCCAGAGGGTATTGAAATCACTTTTAGCAGTAAATCTTTTGCTGAGATTAGACGTGTTTTCATCATATCACCCGGTGAGGTTGTGCAATGAGAAACCTCAATAAAAAAAGTAAGCAGCAGGGTGTCGCTTTAATAACTGTATTAATGATCGTCGCAATTATGGTCACCATTGCAGCAACCATGACCGGACGCTTAACTCAAAGTCTTCAGCGTACAGAAGGCATTATTTTTGCGCAGAGTGTTTATTGGTATGGGCAAGCTGCAGCAGATTTAGGGAAAAAAATATTAGAAGATGATTTCTCTGACAGTAGTGTTGTCAGTTTAGATCAAATGTGGGCCACTGAAGGTATGATCTTTCCCCTTGAAAATGGTCATATTGCAGGAGAAATGAAAGACTTACGTAGCTGTTTTAACCTTAATGCGGTTGGTTTAGCCGATAAAGATGATATTCGCGCGATCCCAGTACAACAGTTACAAATCTTACTAGAAGAGTTAGAAATCAGTAGTTACGATGCAGAAACGATTGCCGAATCAACCCGAGATTGGATTGATGAAAATGATCAAAGTACGGCATCACAGGGTGCTGAAGATAGTTTTTATGCTGCACGCGCTGTGCCACATTTAGCGGCGAATAGCCTAATGGTTGATATTAGTGAGTTACGAAGTGTGCAGGGAGTAAGCGCTGAGATATATGAAAAAATATCCCCCTATCTATGTGCAATTCCCAGTACCGAACAAAAAATTAATGTAAATACAGTGTCCCGCGATCAAGCTGAAATATTATATGCATTATTTAAAGATGAGTTAGAAATTACGGTTACTGGCTTACAAGATTGGTTAGATGATAGGCCGACTAGTGGTTGGGCGAGTGTCGATGAATTTTTAGCCGTTAGCCTATTCGATGACTTAGATGCATCATCACCTGTAAAAGGGCAATTGAGTGTAGAAAGTGATTTTTTTCAACTAAATGGACTGGCTGAATTTTCAGATCGCTTATTAGCAGTTGATTTAGTTTTTCAAATGAATGCTCAAAAAGCGAAAGTGATTAGATATCAATCTGGTGGTTTTAAATGAGTTTAATTAAGCAGTTTCAACATATTACAATGGTAAAATTAGAACGGAGATGTGAGTGACTGAACGATTAATAATTCGCTTAGCGAGTAATGCTTCGCAGAAAAATCATTGGCTTATATGGTCCGATAGCGAAGGTGAAATCATAGCATCTGGAGAAGTCGATAATGCCAATCAATTAGCCTTATTAACTGACAAAGCAGTACAACGTTATGTTATCTGTTTATTGCCAAATATCGACGTGGTGATCAAACAAATCCCCATTAATGGCAGTTTCAACCGTCAAATGCAGCAAGCACTTCCCTATTTAGTTGAAGAAGAGTTAGCCAGTGATGTCGAGCAATTACACTTTCACGTTATTGCCAAGCAGACTGATTCGGTGCATGTGGCTATTTGTGAAAAACAAAAAATGCAAACCTGGCTGGAATGGTTAGATGAAGCTGGCATTGCTTGTAGCCAATTTATACCAGAAGGATTGTCTCTGCCAGTTCCCATCGATGGCGT
>JBALXF010000418.1:312-3243 GCA_036961085.1 Psychromonas sp. | reverse complement strand
ATGCTTGGATACTCATATCTAAACATTTCAGCCCAATAGGTCATAATATTTGATAATGTATCCGAACCAACAGATGAAATGCTGCCAGAGATACCATTTACTTTGGTATAACTTGGCAGTGATAAATCGCTAGAATAAACGCTAACAGAAGCAAGCAAAGTGGCAATGAAAGTAATTTTTCTGAGTAATGTTAACAATATTGTAAATTTCATTTAAGAGGTCAGTCTTTGGTTCATTGAGTACACATCCATGGTTCATACTAAGCGCTTGGAATTGAATAGATTGGTTTTATATTGACTGGATATTCAAATATAAATAGTCGACACAAAATTAAGTATAATATGCATGAAGAATATGACACGGATATGACAAAAAAGCTTGTTATGAGCAATTCATAACAAGCTTTTTATCAATAAGCCAAAGCGATCAACTTATAAGAATTAACTCTGTTTGCCCGAACGTCTACGTAACAAGATCAATGGTAATGCAAATATCCATAACCAAAAACTTGCTGCACCTTGGCGCTCATAGGGCTCGTCTTCCTCAAACAATAAATCCGATTCCCAACAGTTAGGACTATCATTAGGAGTCCCAATAAAACCTGGAGTAGGTGTTAATTTAAAGCTAACTTCGACAGCATTGGTTTTTATACGATAATCGCTTGCAGAAGCATATTTAAAGCCTTCAGCTAAAATAACACCGTCATCATTAATAACCTTTGCAGAACGAATACGATAAAGTGGTGACTCTACGGTATCTCCAGTTTGCGTACAGATAAGGTCATTTAAACGCCAACTTCCACCACTTGCATTATCATAAACAAAGGCAGTTTGACTACGCGGTTTACCTTCGTAAACAGGGAAATATTGATCGTAATCATCAGCTTTCCCGACCACAACACCATCTTTATTGACATCAAAGACTTCACTATTAGCGCCGGCTTTATTACCTGATTCATTGGCTAAACGTTGCTTGGTTGATAATACTTTTTTATCAAGTAGCGGTAACTTAACAGTCCCAAGACTAGTCGCTGGATCATATTGATAAACAAAAAACTCAGTCGGTTTATTACGGTCTTTTACCGTATTGTATTCACGATTACCAACAATTAAGTTTTGATCACTAATCGCCACAGCCCAAGTATTATAGATCCAATCGTCTTGATCTTCGATATCGTCAGTGACTGCAGTAATTTGAATCGGTACACCATATACACCACTGGCATCAGGTTGCATAATAATAGCCCGTTGACGCCCACCTGTGTCATTATTACTACGTTCAAAAGTTGATGTACCAACTGCTATACCTGCTGCGTTAATATCAAAAGCATTAGCGCTCCAAGTCAAATTCCCTCTTCTTGTAGAGTTACCATCTAACCACTGAGTCGCAAGTTTGGAGCCTACTACCTGATCACCTGCAACTGCATTAGTCACATCCCATACATAGGCTTGTGTATCAAAACCAGGACACCGTACTAATTCATTCTTAGTGTAACGGTAATCATACTCAGTCGTCGCAAAACAACTATTGAAGTATTCAACGTTGCCTCTTGGGAAAGAAACACTACTAGAGCCAACCACTAAGGTCTTTTTATCACCATTAGCATAGGTTACAGTTTGTACTTTATGTGCACTAGTAAAACCGCCGCTAGCCTCATACTCAGCAATATTCTCATAGGGAGGTTCAGGCATCAAATCCGTTGCAGTAGAAATATTATCAGACGAATATTTCATAAATGCACGACGCGTATATTCGCGTTTACCATTTACATAAGGCGCAGATGAATAACCAATAACATACGGACCACCAGCAATTGTATTATCTACATCTGTGACTTTTACATCGGTAGTGTCATCATAAATCTGCGGTTCATCAGATGCGCAATCAAGTATTTCGGATATCCCTGAATCTGTACCACAAACAAGTCCATTACCCATAAAATAGCTCACATAGCTACTACTACGACCTAATGAGATATCTGATTGGGCATTACGCCATTTTTTATAGGCATTTTCGTAACTTGCATCTGAAGTTGACTCCGAACCTTCAAACTCAAGTGCACACAGAATGTTATCAAATTGGCATTCACGGTTAAAAGTATAAGGTAGTCCAATATCGATCTCTTTAGACAGAGCAGCTCTATGAGAATAAGTACCAATAAATGTACCATCATCAGATATAGCAGATGGGTACGCGCCGAAGTTAGCCCCTTCAGCAACAGCATTAAACTCTTGGATTGTGTAATAAGGCTGATCGCTCGCCCAACTGTTACTTGCGAGCAGTAATGCACTGCTCAGTAACGATACTTTAAATTTCATTTAGCGATTTTCTCCATTATATAATCGGCTAACTATTCCCTAATTCTTCTAACTCTTCCCAGCGCATGAATGCTTCTTCTAACTGTTGTTCTGTAGCTGCGAGTTTCGATAAGAATAGATCCGCTTCTTTTTTGTCTTTTGTATAAAACTCAGGTTCGTTAATCGATACCTGAAGTTGTTCCAACTTTTTTTCGAGTTCTTCTAATACTCGTGGTAAACCATCTAATTCAAGTTGTAACTTATATGATAGCTTTTTCTTTTTAACTGGCTTATTAACTACCTTTTCATCTTGTGGTTTAGCTTTTTTCTCCGGGGTAACCACTTGGCGAGCAATCTCACTTTGTGTTTTATGACGCACGGCATCACTATAACCACCGACAAACTGTTCGACATTACCATTACCATCAAAGAACCAGGTATTGGTTACTGTATTATCAACAAAACTACGGTCATGACTGACTAACAATAATGTGCCCTGGTAATTCGCTAATAATTCTTCCAATAATTCAAGCGTTTCGACATCAAGATCATTGGTAGGTTCATCCAAAATCAATAAATTACTTGGTTTTAAGAATATTTTAGCCAATAACAGTCTATTTTTTTCTCCACCCGA
>JBALXF010000418.1:0-302 GCA_036961085.1 Psychromonas sp. | reverse complement strand
CGATAATGCTTTAACTGGAGTACGTGCACGCTCAGGATGAAATAGGAAGTCTTGTAAGTAACCTAACACATGACGTTTTAAACCATTTACCTCAACTTCTTGTTTGCCTTCAGCAAGGTTATCCATTACTGATTTTTCAGGATCTAAGGTGTCACGATATTGGTCAAAATAGGCAACTTCTAATTTTGTACCACATTTTAATGTGCCTGTATCAGGTTGTAATTGACCGAGCAATAATTTTAATAGAGTACTTTTACCACAGCCATTGCGGCCAACCATTGCAATTTTATCGCCCCGCATAA
>JBALXF010000417.1:0-3250 GCA_036961085.1 Psychromonas sp. | reverse complement strand
CTAAATTCTCTTTGCTCGCACTCAGTTTCCACATCGAACGACGTGATTTTTGCATTCCACCTTTTATCAAACCTTGTTTTTTCTTGGGCTTTTTATCACTAACCGCTAAATAATATTTTTGAATTTTATGTTCAAAAAATAAAGCAGACAGTTGTGCCGCAACCGCAGAAGACTTAGCCAGCAACAATATCCCTGAAGTCATTTTATCTAAACGATGGACACTATATAACTTACAAGAAAAGGCTTTTTCTGCTGCAACCACCACACCAAATTCACCATCTTCACTATGAAAATTAACGTTAGCTTGTTTATTAATAACAATAAAATCTTGGTTTTCAGCAATCACTGAAAAATAATCTTGATAAGAAAAGGTTATATTTGTTAACTCATTATTCATCATTTTTTACCTGCAAAGCAAAAAAACCCAGGGTGCTTACTAACATTGGTAATGAAGCAACTATTTCATTGAAATCAGGTAATTGTTCAAATAAGTTTTGCATTTCAAGGTCATCAGTATTTGGGTTAGCAAGTTTGCTTAATAATAAAGTGGTGGTTTGTAATATTTGCTCAAAGTCACTGCCTGACTCAATCTCCATAGTATTCCAACTATCTTCAATACGATGAAAACCAGATAAATAACCGACTGCAAAATTTTGCCCTTGTTCCGTTATTTGAGCGAATTGATCTAGCCATTGTGCAGTTGGTAATAACAATGCTGTTGCTTGTTGAAAATTAACTAAACAATCATCATTAAATGCTAATACTGCGGTTGCAAAATCAATGCCTAATATTTCATGCACATCTTTAACATTTTCATTTATTTCTGTATTTTTACAAAGGGCTACAATTTTCGCATATGCAGGCGTGGTCATCTTTATTTTCACCTATAAAAAACCCACCAAAGGGTGGGTTTTATAATTACATTATCTTACTTTATTCAATTTAAAATAAAACGTTTGATAAATCGTATAAATCCTTACGGAATGGACGTTTCATCTCTTCGAGACATTCAATGATATCATGATTTACCATCTTACCATTTTGAATACCGATACATCGAGCAATTTGTCCATCCATTAACAGTTCTACCGCATGAGCGCCCATACGACTTGCTAATACACGGTCAAATGCCATTGGAGCACCGCCACGTTGAATATGCCCTAAAACAGTTGCACGGGTCTCACGTCCTGTTGTAGCTTCAATTCGTTTAGCTAATTCAGTTGCATCGGTAATATGCTCGGTAAGTGCAATAATCGCATGCTTTTTACCTTTTTTCTCGCCCGCTAGAATCTCTTCTACTAGTGCATCTTCATCAAAACCAACTTCAGGTAAAATTGAATATTCACAACCACCAGCAATAGCTGACCATAAAGTTAAATCACCACAATAACGACCCATGATTTCTACAATTGAAATACGGTTATGTGAAGATGATGTATCACGTAGGCGATCAATTGCATCAACAATCGTATTTAAACAGGTCATAAAACCAATGGTGTAATCCGTACCTGCAATATCGTTATCGATAGTGCCAGGAACACCGATACATGGGTAGCCCATTTCACTGAGTTTTTTCGCTCCCATGTATGAACCATCACCACCAATTACAACAAGTGCTTCGATGCCATGTTTTTCAAGGTTTGCAATAGCTTCTTTACGAACACTTTCTTGTTTAAATTCAGGAAAACGTGCAGAACCTAATGTCGTACCACCTTTATTGATAATGTCTGATACAGAGTGACGATTTAATTTCTCAATCTTACCCTGGTGAAGTCCTGCGTAACCATCATAGATACCATAAACTTCGATATCATTTGCCAGTCCCGCACGTACAACTGCGCGTATTGCTGAATTCATACCAGGTGCATCACCACCACTTGTCAAAACGCCAATCTTTTTAATCATTTGCTACCTCATTAATTCAACAGCTAAATATTTAATATTCTGAAATCGGTTATATAGTTACTGTATTCATTTTATATAAATACATCAACTTTAAATTTTTTAAGTCACTTATTATAAAATTTATAAAAATTTAATATAAGAGCTTTAGCACTATTTTTTGTGTTTTCACTGACGTACTTACATTATGTTACGTTGAAGATGACAAAATATTTTGTCATCAAACTGCAATATATATTGTTTAAGATATTACCCACTTAAACATAAACAAGGAAATAAAATGAAACTTAGAAGAAGGTCATTACGCAACCAACATATCTGGTTTTCAATCTGGAGCAGCAAGTTAATTAAAAGTACTCCTCCTTGCGACGCCACCTACCAACCAGTTAAAGTCTCTAACAAATAAAATACAGCTCCGAAGAGCTGTTTTTTATTTATGCCAACACATCCGATGCTACTTTGTAAGATGGATCTTCAATAACATTGATTTCCACCAGTACACCAGCCTTGTGTAATAATTTACGACAATCAGGGCTCAAATGACGAACATGCACTTTCTTGCCTTCTTTAACATATCTGTCGGTTAAAACACTGATCGCTTCAATCGCTGAATGGTCTACAACACGCGAATTTGCGAAATCGACAACCACATGACGCGGGTCATTTTTAACATCAAACAGTTCCAGGAAATTACTAACTGAACCAAAAAATAACGGTCCACTTATCAGGTAAGATTTTTCTTTTTTATCTTCACTTTCGTCACTAACTGCATCTATATGTTTAGCGTGTTCCCAAGCGAAGACTAAAGCAGAAACAATAACGCCAACAAATACCGCAATCGCTAAATCAGTAAATACTGTCACTGTACTCACTAATACGATTACAAAAGCATCTTTTTTAGGCACATTGCGCATCATTTTGAATGAAGCCCATTCGAAAGTACCTAATACAACAATAAACATCACACCAACTAATGCAGCAAGCGGTACCATTTCAATTAAACCAGAGGCAAATAAGATAAATGCTAATAGGCCTAATGCAGCGGTAATACCCGATAAACGACCACGACCACCCGAGTTGATATTAATCATAGATTGTCCAATCATGGCACAACCACCCATTCCGCCGAATACACCATTGACCATATTCGAAGCACCTTGAGCGATACACTCTTTATTAGGGCGACCGCGTGTACCAGTCATTTCATCAACTACAGTTAAAGTTAATAGCGATTCAATTAAGCCTATTGCAGCTAATATGATTGAGTATGGAAGAATAATTTGTAATGTCTCAAATGTGAACGGCACACTCGGAATTGCAAAACTAGGTAATGAACCAGCAATCGTTG
>JBALXF010000416.1:0-3255 GCA_036961085.1 Psychromonas sp. | reverse complement strand
CCAGGTGCGCTACCAAGCTGCGCTAATCACCGAAAATTGTATTTACAGTTTACATCTGAGGGGTCTTCCCCCTGGTCCAACTCTTTCCTCAAATTCTGAGGTGCACTATCAAGCTGCGCTAATCACCGAGAATCTGTTTTACATCTAGAAAGATGGGGCGAATGACGGGGATTGAACCCGCGACAACCGGAATCACAATCCGGGGCTCTACCAACTGAGCTACATCCGCCACTAAACTTCTTTGCACTATTGAACTGGGCTATTGTCTTCCGAAGTATGGCGCACCCGACAGGAGTCGAACCTGTGGCCTTTGCCTCCGGAGGGCAACGCTCTATCCAGCTGAGCTACGGGTGCTCACGTCTTTAGCGTGGCGCGGATATTACTGACTCTTGGGTTTTCTGTCTAGTATTTTTTGAAAGTTTTTTTAAATAATTGTTTGAGTGTCTAATATTCATGCAAATATACTTAATAATCAATTGAATCTATTATTAATAAGCTGTTTCGCTATTTTCAGATATACTTTAAGTAATTATTTTACAAAGAGCACCTTGCTATGACTTTAGATCCTTTCCTAGAAAGAGAATCACAAACTTACGAACACCCTGTCCCTAGTCGCGAATTCATCTTAGAGTACTTAGAGAAACAGGCAAAACCTGTTAGTCGAGACTCAATATTTAAAGCTTTCTCATTAAGCAGTGAAGAAGAAGCGGAAGGTTTACGCCGCCGTCTAAAAGCGATGGAACGCGATGGACAATTAGTTTGGTGTCGTAATGCAACTTACGCGCTTCCAGACAAGCTAAATTTAGCAAAAGGTAAGGTTATTGGACACAAAGATGGCTTTGGCTTTTTAAAAACTATTGAAGAAGGTCCTGACCTATTTTTACCTGCACATCAAATGCGCTTTCTTTTTCATGGTGACACGGTTTTAGTACAACCGGTTAAAGTGGATTCACGTGGACGTACTGAAGCGCGTTTTGTGCGTTTATTAGAAGCTCGTAAGGAAACCATTGTTGGTCGTTATTTTGTTGAAGATGGCGTTGCAGTAGTTGTTCCTGATGATTCGCGTATTAATCAAGATATATTGATTAGCCAAGATAATAATGGCGGTGCTCGTCATGGCCAAATTGTCGTCGTTGAAATTGTCCAGCGTCCTAAAGCTCGCTTTAGCGCAACCGGTAAAATTACGGAAGTACTCGGTCAAGATATGGAACCGGGCATGGAAGTTGAAATCGCATTACGTACTCATGATATCCCACATGAATGGCCTGAAGGCTTAGATAAAGAACTACAACCTTTTGGTGAGTTCGTACCTGAGCATGCCAAACTGGGTCGTGTTGATTTACGTGACTTACCATTAGTGACTATTGATGGTGAAGATGCACGAGATTTTGATGATGCTGTTTTTTGTCAGAAAGAACCTGATGGCGGCTGGCGTTTATGGGTTGCAATTGCCGATGTGAGTTATTACGTGCGTCATGACACCATCTTAGATAAGGAAGCAATTAATCGCGGTAACTCAGTCTATTTCCCTGACCAAGTAATACCTATGCTGCCAGAAGTGTTATCTAATGGTTTATGTTCGTTAAACCCACAAGTTGATCGTTTATGTATGGTCAGTGAAATGGTTATTTCTAAAAGCGGACATTTAACAGATTATAAATTCTATGAAGCGGTAATGAACTCTCATGCACGTTTCACTTATACTAAAGTTGCCAGCATCTTAACTGGAGACGAAGCATTACGTGAGCAATACAAGCCATTAGTGCCGCATTTAGAAGAGTTAGAGCACCTATACAAAGCATTTAAAAAAGCACGCCATCTTCGTGGTGGAATGGAGTTTGAAACACTGGAAGTGCGTTTCCTATTCAATGAAGCAAGAAAAATTGAGTCTATCGAGCCATTAGTACGTAACGATGCCCATAAGATCATTGAAGAATGTATGATCCAGGCAAATGTTGCTTCCGCTCGTTTGATCGGAAATGCACAAGCATCTGCGCTATTCCGCGTACATGAAACGCCAAGTGATGAGAAGCTAACAAACTTCCGTTCGTTCTTATCTGAGCTCGGTTTAAGCTTAGGTGGTGGTGATAAACCTGCACCACGTGACTATGCGGATCTAGCAGAAACATTTGCCGGAAGAGAAGATCAAGAACTACTACAAACCATGCTGCTGCGTTCCATGAAACAAGCAGTGTATCAAGATGAAAACTTGGGACACTTTGGTTTAGCATTAGAAGAGTACTCTCACTTTACCTCTCCAATTCGTCGTTACCCTGACCTTATTCTACATCGTGCAATTAAATATTTAATCGCACATCAAGAAAAAGGACAGTTAAAATCGAAATGGACGGAAACAGGTGGTTACCACTACCAGCATGATGAAATGGGTTATTTAGGCGAGCACTGTTCTATGACCGAACGTCGTGCCGACGATGCAACTCGTGATGTTGCTGATGCACTGAAATGTGAATACATGCAAGACCATATTGGCGACGTGATGACGGGTACTATTGCTGCCGTTACTAATTTTGGTTTCTTTGTACGTTTGAACGATATTCATATTGATGGCTTAGTACATGTTACCAGCCTACTTTCTGATTATTATATTTTTGATGCAGGCAAACAGACCTTAAAAGGTGAACGTACAGGACGTACTTACCGCATTGGTGATGTGTTAGAGGTTAAAGTGCTTTCTGTTAATTTAGATGATAAAAAAATCGACTTTGAATTGGCAGATCAAGAAGCAGCAGGACAACGTAAACGCGCACAACGTACTGCGGCACAGGAAAACGATCGCCCTATCGACAAACGTGCTCGCGGCAAAACTGACCGTCATGATGATAAAAAGCCTGTTAAGAAAAGTGATCAGCCGTTAATTCGTGAAATTGATAAAGCGACTGAGCAACAACAGCAAGAGTCAAAAAAACCGAAAAAAAGTAACAAAAATAAAATTAAGCAAGGCGAGAAAAACACTGCGTCTTCAAAAAAGAAAAAAACAACGGCAAAAAGCAAACGTCCAGGACGAGCGGCACGTGCCAAAGCCAAAGCGACTAACACCAAAGCTTAGGACTAAGCTGCGTTGTTTAAATAAATAATGAATACCACCCCAAATTAGAGAAAAACAATGAGTAAAAGTGAATTAATTTATGGCATGCACGCTGTTGATGCCTTAATAGAAAGACAACCAGAGCGTATAATTGAAGTTTACGCATTGAAAGGACGCGATGATGAACGTCTCAATACAATTATCGCTAA
>JBALXF010000415.1:0-3273 GCA_036961085.1 Psychromonas sp. | reverse complement strand
ATTGTATTCGAGTTGCCAATCGACCGTTTGATTTATCCTTAACAGCTAAACGAACTAACTCCGAGACTCAGTTATGTGAAAACTATGATCCTACTAATATCCTTTTTTGGTCAGAATATATTGAACCATCAACACCTAAAGGGTTAAATGTTGAAATTAATGGCAATATAATAGGTCAAAGCTTTGGAGACACAAAAGCATTACGTATCGATTTTATCGGTGGCAGGGCAACTGTCAAAGCAAACTATCCCGATGCAGGAGCGATTAAAATACATGTACAAGATCAGGATAACAGCAACATTATTGGTGAGGTTCAATCGATTATCAATCCATTGCAGTTATTACTAGAAAATATTAAGAGTATGGATGATAAACAAAACCCTGAAACAACTGATCGCGGAGACGGGTTTATCCGTGCGAGTGTTCCTGATTATAATAATTTAGCGGTTGATAGTTTCGACGTGACAGTCACTGCAATTAAAGATTGCAGTAACGACCCTAATAAACATTGCACAGGGGCTTATGGTAAGAAAACCCCTAGTTTTGCAAATCAAATTGATTTGGTGCCTTCCCTAATATTCCCAGTTGATGGCAATCTTGGGAGGTTACAATACGATGGTGATGATGGTTTTAAACAACATTTAACTGCTGGGCAGTTTAGCTATAAAAACTTAGCTTATGATGAAGTTGGAACCTTAGGTTTGATTGCTAAAACGGTTGATGATGAAGGAGATGATGGCTATTTATTGGCTGGAAACCACATACAATCATCAACGACTAAAAGTATTGGACGATTTTATCCCGACTATCTAGCTTATGGAGGTTTTACTGCCATACCATCTTGTAATGATGGCTTTACCTATCTAGGGCAACAGGCTATTGAACTAAGCTATAGTATGAAAGCTTATGCTCAAGGGGGATTAAAAGTTACTACAAACTATGATCATCAATTGGGCTATCCAGTTGCTAATAATGATAACTTTTATCATTATGCTTATGATCAAAGACCGATAGAACTAACAGAGCGTTTAATGCCTAGCAGCTATTATCAACAAGAATTATGGGATGATGGACAATATAATATTGTTGATCTGTTGTTTGGTGTAAATAGAAGTAGTACACCTGATGGCCCTTATTTTAGTGACAATAGAATTGATTATTTTATTCAGTTAACGGGATTTGATAATGAAAAAATCCAGCAAGATAGTGGCATGTATTGTACTGCAGATAAATGTGAGCTTGGTGATCTAGGTGATTTAGCTTATGGCCGACTGCAAGCAGGGAATGGTCATGGAAGTGAGTTTCAACCGATTCGTACCGGAGTTGAAGCAACCTATTATGATGGCAATAAATTCATTAAAATGCCGCGTGATGTTTGTACTGGTGTGCAATTGAATCAGCCTAGCAAAGAGTCTGAACCCACTGATTTTGCGACTGAAACAGCAATATCTATATTAAATAATCCGCTTATAAACGGGAAAAGTTATTTTGAGTTTTCAGCACCGGAGAAAACCGGGAAATTAAATTATTTTGTGCGACTGCAATCAGCAACTGATCCACTGTTAGAGACACCTTGGTTATTAGACACAGGGAATGCTGTTGCTTGTCCTAATGAATTAGCACAAGATTGTATTTCAGGTTATGTGGAATTTGGTTTATTCAGGGGGAATGACCGGATAATCTACCGTTTACAAACCTTTGATTAATATGCTTTAGCAAATATTAGCAGAGCGACTCGTACAGCAGTAATGACTGCTGTACGAGTGAAGCACTGTTTATATTACCTGCGCTTGAATTTCACCTTTATCTAATCGTACCGATATTTTATCGCCTACTATTACGCTTGTAGCATCGGTGATGACTTTGCCTTTGTTATCTTTAGCAATCGCATAACCACGAGCTAGCGTTGCCAGTGGACTTACGGCATTAAGTTGGGTCATCTGGTTTTGTAAATGCAATTGATCTGCTTTTAGTTTATTGGTCATCGCATTTTGCAGGCGGCTATTAAGTTGATTATGCTTTTGTAATGCTAAGTTGACACTTTGATCTGGACTATATTGATTCAGTTTTGCTTGTAACTGCTGTTGTTTATGTTGTCCATTATTGAGCATCTGCTGCATGACATACTGTAAACGTAATGATAGTTCGTCTAGCTGTAAACTCTGCTGCTGTAATTTATGTTTTGGATCTTGCTTCAGCAGTTTTTCATTCAATAGCGCTTGTTGGTGTGATGTTAATTGTAAACGTGCCGACATCGCTTGTTTTAAACGACTTAATAATGTTTGCAATTGGGTTTCATGAAACGCTTTGTTTTGGCTAACAAGTTCAGCTGCTGCTGAGGGGGTAGCGGCGCGTACATCAGAAACAAAGTCAGCAATAGTGACATCAATTTCATGACCCACAGCACTAATGATAGGCAGTTCACTGTTATAAATGGCATGGGCGACTATCTCTTCATTAAAACACCAAAGATCTTCTAAAGAGCCACCGCCGCGACCAACAATCAACAAATCACATTCATTACGGGCATTAGCAAGTTGAATTTGCGTCGCAACAGACAGTGCTGCGCTTGCACCTTGCACTAGTGATGGGTAAATAACTACTTGTAAACGCGGATCTCGGCGTTTTAATACGCTGAGAATATCGTGCAGTGCCGCACCCGTTGAAGAAGTAATAACACCAACACGTTTAATTAATTGCGGTAGTTGTTTTTTATGTGCTTCAGCAAACATTCCTTGCGCTGCTAATTTGAATTTTAACTCTTCAAACTGTTGTTTTAATAGACCATCACCTTCTGGCGCCATGCTTTCAATAATCAGTTGGTAATCACCACGCGCTTCATAAAGGCTTAGTTTTCCTCGTACCAATACTTGTTGCCCATGTTTTGGGGTAAAACCAGTGCGGCGATTATTACCTTTAAACATCGCACAACGTACTTGAGCGCTATGATCTTTGAGGGTGAAGTACCAGTGGCCAGAGACTGCAATGGTAAGGTTTGAAATTTCACCCGATAACCAAATTACCCCTAACCCTGTTTCAAGCATTGATTTGGCTGCACGATTAAGCGAGCTAACACTATAGATATTTTTATTTTCTGAATTCATTATCGTATTGCCAGTGATGAGAAAGTATAAAGGGTGAATTTTTATAGTTAGCGTTTGTAATTACTCAGGTCGTTGCCATTTAAGCTGATTTTATCGTTGAAAAATGCTCATTTAAACCACTAAACTGCGCTTTTTCGCCTTGAACTAAGCATAAATGGCTTAGTCCAGA
>JBALXF010000414.1:0-3278 GCA_036961085.1 Psychromonas sp. | reverse complement strand
GCAGCTAATCTTTCTCGCTCAGCTTTAGAAATATATTTAGGCTTTTGGGTTGTCGATTTTTTTGCATTCATCGCTTTAACACGCTTTTTTAGAATGCTATTTATCTTTTTCTTTCTGTTCATTATGTTTACCTCATCTCTTATCTGCCGCTATTGTAATGGTAAAAGCGAAAATAGTTAATCGCTTTAGTATAAATACTTCTAAGACCAATAAATGTTAACGGGTATAAGCTGCATCAAACTTTCTTTTTCGCTAAATTGTTACACTAACTGAATAACTATATCTGTGTATCCTAAAAGGATTGTAAGTGAAGGCCATGCTAAATAAAAAATATGCACTCAGCATCATCTCGGTTGTGTTAGTTGGAAGCGTAAGCTGCTATTCCTTATTGGGTGATCATCGCTTTTTACAAGTCACTGATAATAAAGTCTCAAATAGTGAGTTTGTAAATTTAAGCGCAGAGGAGGTAAGGACTAAACGGATCCTAGAAATCCAAGATGAATTACGTACAGACAAACAAAATGCTGAGTTATGGTACATGCTAGGGCACGCTTACATGTTCGATGGACAATACGATAATGCCGTTATCGTTTATGATTATGCAATTCGTTTAACGCCTAAAATCACTGGTAATCATTATGCATCTAAAGCTTCTGCTCTGTATTACAGCAATGGGCAAAAGTTATCTTCTGAAATTAATCAGTTATTAAATAGCGCGTTAGCAGTTGATGGCAATAATGAAACCGCTTTGATGATGTTAGCGGCGAATGCTTTTGTTGATGCTCAATATCAAAGTGCAATTGATTTATGGGTGCAGCTATTAGACTCAGAGCAAGCAGACGTTGATCGTGTTGCCGTTATCGACTTAATTAATCAAGCTAAAATGATGATGCAAAGAAAGTCGTAACCAATTGGCTATGCTTTTCATATTTAGCTTAAGTTGATTGTGTTTGAGATGTACCTTGATTGTTGTTGCAGTGCGAGTTTTAGCCTTTCATTAATCATCGATTATCGATTTAAAACCGCATGTAAATACTGAATAACAACCATAAAAAATGCCGACGATTGTCGGCATTTTATTAGTGAAAAACTAAAGTCTAGCTTAGGCGCTACTTAGTAAGTTGCTTCGCGTTTTTCTGCTTCAGCTTCCCACTCAGGTACAAGTGTTTCTAAAAATGCTTGTTTTTCTTTGTTCATTTTTTCCATGTCCATACCTAATGCTTTCTGCGCCGCTTCTTTGGTTGAAATGTCAGGTATTTCAATAGGATCCGTGATGCCTTTTGTTGCTAATAAACGGATTAATTTAGTACGTGCATCTGCAGCTCTATCAAGTGCAGTCCCTAATACGCGTAATGCCACTTCAGGAGCATGCATATGCACACCGTGTGAAGCGATTGCATAATCCCAGCGCCATTGTGCATGACGAATATCAACTAAAATAGGTTCCATTTCCTGTTCAGTTGCACCGGCTTCCCAAGCTGCACCAGCTTCAAAATGTGCTGCAATGATTTGTTTTTCAGCTAATAATTTCATCTCTGTAACTTGCATTTTACGGGTTGCAACGACTTCTTGCAGCATCTCTTTACTTTGTGTATGACAATTTGCACACGTATTTTCAAAGCGGTCAAATGGGTTACCTACTTTATGGTCAGTAAATACAGTGCCATCTTCATTTTCAACTTTTGGCATATGGCAATCAATACAGGTAACGTTATTTTTACCATGTATACCTTCACGCCATGTTTCATAACCAGGATGCTGTGCTTTTAACATAGGTGCTTTAGAAACTGCATGAGTCCAATCTTTAAATTGGATGTCATCGTAGTATTCTTCCATTTGATCAACCGAGGTGCCTTTATCCCAAGGGAATTTGACGGCTTTAGTTGGTCCGGTGAAGTAATATTCAACATGACATTGGCCACAGACTTGTGCCTGTTTATCTAAACGAGTGCCATCTTCAAAGGTTTTACCGATTGCTGTCATTGCACGCTCTACATGTGGACGAGTTAAAGTCAGTGCTGGTTGACCTTGTTTAAACTCTTCACTGCGCGTGTCATGACAATCAGAACAACCGATTGCATTAACGACTTCTGCACCGCCTTTAGCCCATTTACCAGTGAAATAACCATCTTCACCTTTTTCTTCAATCAGACGAGCAACATCTGGGCCTTTACAACTCCAGCATGACATTACCATTGGGCCTGTGTTTGCATCGGTAGGGGCGCCTGTTCGCAAAGTATTACGTAAGTCATCAATTGCATAAAAGTGACCACGTGCTTTATTGTAATCTTTAGAAAAACCATAACCTGCCCACATGATAACCATGTTTGGGTCACCAGCTAATGCATCTTCTAAATCTTTACTTTCACTGGTTTCTTTCCACGTTTTATATTGCTCGGGGTGAGCTTGTTGGAACTGTTCATTGCGGGGCTCTAATCGTTCGGTTTGTTTTTCTGTGGCGTACACCGAACCACTTAATAAAAATGCTAAGCACATTGATACTATTGCAGTTGGTTTGCTAGTCCATTTTACAGTGACCATGTTATCTCCAATTTGTTTGATTTATTATTATTTGTCCAAGCGTTGTGAGTGCGGCAATAAAATAAGAACTGAAGATGTTTTAAATATATAACATTTATATCAAACAATAATCGCTAACAGCGCTTGGCTTGATGTAAATCAATCTCTATTAGAAGATTAAAAACACTATGTGACAGGGCTCATATTAATAGCTTTTTTTTAATTTATTATGTAAAAACAGCTGCCTACATTGTTTTCCCATGAGAAATGTGAGGTTAAATACAAAAAATAGATTTAATTTGTATTTGGCACTATTAAATAATTATATTTTGTATAGATAAGAGTATGATTTGTCGGTAAGCGTTGTGGCTGACATCTAAGATGAGAATGAATATAAAGCATAGGGTATGTATTTTTTTGATACATATTGCCTAATTATATTAATCCTACGATTAACAATATATTTTGAATATATTGTATTAATTCTCATGAAAGGATGCAAAATGGATAATTTAAAATTAACCATGCATACAATGATTAATCTCCTGTTACTCATCTGTATCTATGGATTTTCTTTTAATGTTTCCGCAGAAACATCACCTACGACCACTGCCGCAACCACCTCCGATACTCGCCACCAAGTGATTTATAATCGTGATAAAGATTATGCGTGTGTGCAATGTCATAAACAATCCAAGAACACATTACATGGAACCCATGGTGAAAGTGCGATTGCAGAAATAGGCCGTGAAGTTAAA
>JBALXF010000413.1:0-3283 GCA_036961085.1 Psychromonas sp. | reverse complement strand
GGTTGCAGTAATTATCGCATTAGTTTTAGGTGTTATTGTTAGTAACTTGATGCTATTAAAACAAACAGCAAAATATAAAGTGCCTAAAGAAGTAATAGAAGCGGTAAAAAAAAGAAGAGAGAAAGAAGCAGAAGAAGAGAAAAAAAAACCAACAGATGATTAACCTGTTGGTTCTAAATATATAAAACTAAATTAATAAGTTAATTAATAAGTTAAAGCGATTGGCTCTGTTGATTATTCAATAACAGTGCTTCACGAACCTGCTCTGTAATACTTAAATAAATCTCAGATACTTTACTATTTTCTAATGGTTTTTTATTTTCATCTAACCAAACTATAGATGTTGTTCCATCGGATAATTCACCTAACTGGATAAAATACTCACCATTATCTAAGTCAAATTTATTAAGATTATTTTCTTCCCAATAAGAATCACTCGGCTCCGAATATTCTAGCAACATATAACCAAGATTTCGGTCTACTTCAACTTGTTCAAAGTTTAATAAAGTAAGTAATCTAGGTAACCTTGCCCAGGTATCTAAGAATTTTTCATCAGCAATCCAAGCCGTTTGATTATTATCATCAAAACCGAGCCTAATAGATAGAGGTTGTGAATCATTGTCTATTTGATCTAATGATGCATTATACTGATAAACATACACCAAAAACTCGTTTACAAAGCGTAATTCAACATTGCGTTTAGTTTTATCCGAAAGTGTAAATGGTAATTTATTACCATCATTCACTTCAGAATAACTTAATGCATCAACAGTGAAAGAAGCACCATAACGACCACCAATTTCTTCAACGTTTAAACGGTAGCTTGATTCTTTAACTACGACATTTTCACTGAAACTTGCACCATGACTTGTTGTTTGAGTAAAGGTTTTAGTTTCAAGTGTTTTTGAAGGATTATTTTTAGAGACAAATTCAACATTGTTTGTTTCTAGGTAGTCGCCGAGCAGCTCCCAAACTTTGTCTGCGGTGTTATCAGATACATCAAGCGCATTAACTAGAATTTTAGTTTTTTTGTTTTCAGATGAATCAAGAAATACCCCATCGATCACAGAAATTAACTGCTCAGGAGGACGAATATCAATATTTGGCGCTTCATAGCCATGTTCATCCTGCGGGGACGTTAACACAGGAAGATCATAATTATTACGCTGCTCATCATGGCTAAAACTACCAGTTTGATATTTCTCAACTATTTCCGCATCAAGATAATCATAATTATCAATAGGTTGCATGCGATTTTCAAATGCAGCACAAGCCGTTAAAGACAATGAGATGGTCGCTATTGATAAATGCGTCTTGTTAAATATCTTTTTCATTAAATTAATTCAGCTTCTGTTAAGGCATTACGTACAACAGTATGGTATTCAGTAGCTAAAACCGTCAAGGGTAAACGGCAATCAGAAGTAGGAATAATACCCATTTCTGCACAAGCCCATTTAACAGGGATAGGATTAGATTCAACGAATAAAGCATTGTGAACTGGCAATAACTTCTGATTTACCTGCTTAGCTTGGCTAGTTTCACTGGATAAAGCATATTCACACATTTTAGCCATTGCAACGGGTGCAACATTAGTGGTTACTGAGATAACACCATGTCCGCCTTGCAACATAAATTCACAACCTGTTTCATCATCACCACTGTATAGTGCAAAATCATCTGCAACCCGTGCTTTAAGTTCAGCTAGACGCGTTAAGTCTCCAGTGGCATCTTTGATACCTATGATATTATTTAATTTAGATAAACGTGCCACTGTTTCAGGTAACATATCAACAGCGGTTCTACCGGGTACGTTATATAAAATTTGTGGTAAATCGCAAGATTCAGCAATGGCTTTAAAATGTTGGTATAGACCTTCTTGAGTCGGTTTGTTGTAATATGGAGTAACATTAAGTCCAGCAACAATACCACTATTAGCAAACAACTTACTTAAGAGAACCGCTTCAGAAGTCGAGTTTGCGCCATTACCAGCAATGATCGGAATACGACCATCAGCAAATTCAAGTGTTTTCATAACGACTTTGGCATGTGTATCTACATTTAATGTAGCAGACTCTCCCGTAGTGCCTACAGCCACAATCGCAGAGGTACCAGAATTGATATGAAATTCAACAAGTTCTTTTAAAGCAGGGAAATCAATTTCACCAGTTTTGTCCATGGGTGTCACGAGTGCGACAATACTACCTGTTAACATCTTAAAGCTCCTCTTCAATGAAATATCATGTTACTTTTGCATGCCTGCAAAAACAAGCAATAAAGCTAATAGATTAAGCTTCTTAGATCAAAAACATGGGATTGGTGCTTGCGTTCACCTATTTAAACGATAATCTACGCATCAATATCTTCTGCTCGTTACAATTGAGGTCAAAATGCAAGCAAATAGCTATGACGTAACCGTCTCAAGTTTTCCGTCTATTATTATCGAAGGTTCAAAAGAAAAACCGGTACTGGTTGTTTTTTGGTCTCCCCAATCAGAAATATGTCAAACGCTACTGCCTTTAATAGACAAAATTCATGCAGAAAATAGTGATTCATTTACCGTTGCTCGCATCAACTGCGATGTAGAACAGCAAATTGTTAGCCATTTTGGTGTGCAAACAGTACCGAGTATATTCATGTTTATTGATGGACAAGGTGCGGATGGTTTTGCTGGAGAACAAGATGAGGAATTTATTCGTACCTTTATTGCAAAACATACACCCGATCAAAGTTTAGTGTTATTGCAACAAGGACAAACATTATTTGCCAAGGGACAATTACCGGAAGCAAAAACCGTAATGCTTGAAGCCGTAAATTTGAATCCGGAAAATAATGATATAAAACTGGCCTTAGCTCAGGTATTTCTTGCAATGGGCGAGCATGAAAATGCACAACCTATATTAGAGATTATCCCTATGGTTGATCAAAATATGATCTACCACAGTTTAATGTCACAATTACAATTAGCACTACAGTCAGCACAAACACCTGAAATAACAGCTTTAGAAACAGAATTAGAATCAGCTGTAGATAAAATGCCCATTGAATACAAGCTTGCTATTCAATATAACCAAGCCAATAGAAACAAAGAAGCGTTAGTATTACTGTATAAAATATTGTCTGTGGACTTAGGTTATGAAAATGGTGAAGCTAAAAAAACCATGTTAGACCTTTTAGCTACGATTGATGATCCCACATTGGTCAGCGAGTTTAGACGCAAACTATATAGTTTATTGTACTAGTTTTACAGCACTGGAGTCACTGTGCAGGGTTTACTGTGATAGAC
>JBALXF010000412.1:0-3287 GCA_036961085.1 Psychromonas sp. | reverse complement strand
ATGGATATCGCCAATGCGAACTCTTACCAGTCTTAATGTGGCAAAGCCAGCAGCAGCTGTCATTTTTCTTATCTGGCGATTTTTACCTTCACAGAGCGTGATAGAAATCCAGCTAGTAGGACCATGTCTTGGATCGCGAATTTTACGTCCACGACTAGGGAGTTGAGGTTCACCGTCTAGTTTTAATGCTTTACAAGGTAGCGATAAATATTTAGTGCCATTAATACCAATTTCAACACCATTTTTTAGCAGTGACATAGCTTCAGCAGTTATATCTCCATCAACTTGTACGTAGTATTCTTTTTCTATGCCTTTACTTCTGACTTCATGACTCATCATACCATCGGTAGTAAGTAACAAGAGTCCTTCAGAGTCATGATCTAATCGCCCAATCGCCATGGTTTTATCGGGAAAGTTAAATAGTTCGCCTAATAATTTTTTCTTCTTGCGTGTTTCAGGTACAAACTGACTTAAAAAACCATATGGCTTAAATATTTTGAAATGCTGGTGAGTTTGGTTTGCCTCAGCAAGTTCTGATAAATAGGTTGGGTTAGTGGTTAGCATTAATCATGGCCTTGATCGTAAATCTGGGTGATAGCCCATTATACGTTAGTCTGGGCTAGATGCACTGAGGTAGCGACATAGAATTTATCGCTACATGGCAACCACTAAACTAGCTTTACGGTTAGTGCTCTTTCAAGGGGTCATGAAAATATTAGGTATATTCAATGAATTTACTAGTAGTTAGTTACTAGAGCACCTAAATGAGCTATGTGTGGTAAGTAGATGAGGGGTGAATGTTGGCTTTAATTTATTGATAAATAAGGAAAAATAATTTTTTATATATATTGTCTAGAGATAAGTGCATCGCCATGAAAAGTTAAATTGTTGTGCTAATCTATTAAGGGTGTTTTATTTAAGGCTTTATTTAGAATAATCCAAGCCTTAAATTTATGTATCTTTATCTTTTTACCAAATCTCTATGGAGAAGAGTATGTATAAAATTAGATCCAAGTTAGTAAAGAGTCTTAGTTTTATTTCTATCACAGCTATTGGTTTAGCATCAGCTAACTTAATGGCTGCAGAAAAGCCAAATATCCTGGTTATTTGGGGGGACGATATTGGTCAGTCAAATGTTAGTGCATATACGTTTGGTTTAATGGGTTATAAAACACCTAACATCGATAGTATTGCTAAAGAAGGCATGATGTTTACCGATTATTACGCAGAGCAGTCATGTACTGCAGGGCGTTCAACATTTATTACAGGACAGAGTGTATTACGTACAGGTCTGAGTAAAGTTGGTCTACCTGGCGCTGATGTTGGCTTGCAAGCAACAGATGCAACGATTGCTGAAGTACTTAAACCGTTGGGATATGCAACGGGTCAGTTTGGTAAAAATCACTTAGGAGACCAAGATAAATTTCTACCGACTGCACATGGTTTTGATGAATTTTTTGGTAATTTATATCACTTAAATGCTGAAGAAGAGCCTGAAAATATTGATTACCCTAAAGATCCTGAATTTCGTAAGAAGTTTGGACCACGTGGTGTCATAAAATCATCCGCAGATGGAAAAATTGAGGATACGGGTCCTTTAACGAAGAAACGTATGGAAACAGTGGATGATGAAACAATCACTGCAGCAATGGATTTCATGGAAAGAAACGTAAAATCGGAGAAACCATTCTTTGTTTGGTGGAATGCAACACGTATGCATTTCCGCACACATATTCGAGCGGAGCAACAAGGCGCTTCGAACATCAGTAATTATGCTGATGGCATGATGGAACACGACCGTCACGTTGGTTTACTACTTAAGAAAGTTGATGACCTTGGGATCAAAGATAATACTATCGTCTTTTATTCTACAGATAATGGTCCTCATATGAACTCATGGCCTGATGCTGGTGCTACACCGTTCCGTGGAGAAAAGAATACCAACTGGGAAGGTGCTTACCGTGTTCCGGCAATGGTTCGCTGGCCGGGTAAAATCAAAGCAGGTGAAGTCTCTAACGATATAATGCATCACATGGATTGGTTACCTACTTTTGCTGCAGCAGCTGGTAATACAGAAATTAAAGTAGAACTGAAAAAAGGCACAACATTAGGTAAAAAGAAATTTAAAAATCATTTAGATGGTTATAACTTTCTACCTTACTTAACTGGTGAGTCAGAAACAGCGCCACGTAAAGAGATATTCTACTTTACTGATGATGGCGATTTAGCTGCACTACGCTACAACAACTGGAAAGCGGTATTCATGGAGCAACGTGTTACTGGTACTATGCAAATTTGGTCTGAACCCTTTGTTACTTTGCGTTTACCAAAGTTATTTAACTTACGTATGGACCCATATGAAAATGCTGATATCACATCAAATACTTACTATGATTGGTTATTAGATCATGCTTATATGTTTGTGCCTGCACAAGCATATGTTGGCCAATTCTTAGCGACATTCGAAGAGTTCCCACCAAGTCAAAAAGCCGCCAGCTTTAGCTTGGATCAAGTGATGGAAAAATTACAAGAGAGTCACAATAAATAGAACTTTCTTCTAAAAGGGTGCATTAGCACCCTTTATTTTTTATAGCTCATTTTTAGAAGTGAGTTACAAAAAATAAATTCAGTATTACTTCAATGGTGTTACCTATATGGATATTCAGACCATCTATGCTCAGTTAGATACCTTAAATAAGGGTCTTCAATCTCAAGTTTTAGGGCAAGAAGAGATAATTAAAGGCTTATTAGTCGCATTATTAGCTGATGGTCATGTGTTATTAGAAGGACTGCCTGGAACGGCAAAAACACGCAGTGTTAAAGTGTTATCAGAGTTACTCAATTTAAGCCAAGGGCGTGTGCAATTTACACCCGACTTGTTACCTTCGGATGTGATCGGCTATGAATCCTTAGCGATCAATAATGATAAGAAAATTGATTTCAATCCTGGTCCTGTTTTTAATAGTGTTTTGCTGGCCGATGAAATTAATCGTGCACCTCCGAAAGTGCAATCTGCATTATTAGAAGCGATGGAAGAGCGCCAAGTAACTGTGGGTAATCACAGCCATAAGATGCAAGACGTATTTATGGTGATGGCCACTCAAAATCCAATCGAGCAAGAGGGGACTTATCCTCTGCCAGAAGCGCAGATGGACCGCTTCATTTTTAAGTTGATTTTAGACTACCCCAATCACGACACTGAATTACAAATTATTCGTTTGGTACGTGCCCAAAATAAACAAAAAAGTATGCAATTAACGCCATTGGAAAATGCCCAAGCACTAATT
>JBALXF010000411.1:0-3302 GCA_036961085.1 Psychromonas sp. | reverse complement strand
GACCGATACTGAAACAGCCTCTCTGTTTAAGGTTATCAATGAATTGAAAGATGAAGGTTATGGCATTGTTTATATCTCGCATCGTTTAAAAGAGATTTTTGAAATATGTGATGATATTACGGTATTGCGTGATGGCAAGTTTATTGCGCAGCGTAAAGTCTCTGAGACAGATGAAGATAGCTTGATTGAGCTAATGGTTGGGCGCCGCTTAGATGAGCAATATCCACGTATAGAAAGTAAACATGGAACAACTTGTTTAGAAGTTAAAAACCTATCTAGTGCGGATATAGATAATGTAAGTTTTACCCTTGATCACGGAGAAATATTAGGTATTTCTGGTTTGATGGGAGCAGGTCGCACTGAGTTAATGAAAGTCATTTATGGTGCATTGAAACGTAAATCAGGTGAAATTATACTCGATGGTAAAAGCATTGATCCCAAAAGCCCACAGGATGCTCTAGCCAATGGGATTGCTTATATTTCAGAAGATCGTAAGGGTGATGGTCTGATCCTTGGTTTATCTGTGAAAGAAAATATGTCTCTTTGTGCATTAGAATATTTTTCCAAAGGAATACAGCTAGATCATAAAGCTGAAGCTACCTCTGTCGAAGATTTCATTCGTTTATTTAATATTAAAACACCGACAAAAAATCAAATTATAGGTAATTTGTCGGGCGGGAATCAGCAGAAGGTTGCTATTGCCAAAGGACTGATGACTAAGCCAAAAGTACTTATTTTAGATGAACCGACGCGTGGTGTTGATGTCGGTGCTAAAAAGGAAATTTACCAACTGATCAATCAATTCAAAGCAGAGGGAATGAGTATTATTTTGGTCTCTTCTGAGATGCCTGAAGTACTTGGAATGAGTGACCGCATTATCGTTATGCATCAAGGCCAAATCAGCGGTGAATTTAAAACAAACGAAGCAGATCAAGAAAAACTAATGGCTTGTGCTGTTGGCAAAAAAATCAATGAGGTAGCAGCATGAGTAATACTGTAAAGCACACTGAAGAACCTATTGCAAAAAAGAGTTTTTTTAATAAAGAGTGGTTGATTGAGCAAAAGTCATTAATTGCATTAATTATGCTGGTGGTGATTGTTTCATTTTTAAATGAACATTTCTTAACGATGGGTAATGTTTTAAATATTCTTCGTCAAACCTCAGTTATTGCAATTCTTGCAGCAGGCATGACCTTAGTAATATTAACAGCCGGTATTGATTTAAGTGTGGGCTCAATATTAGCGCTGTGTGGTGCATTTGCGGCCAGTATGGTCGCATTAGAATTACCGATTTTGATTGCGGTGACGGTTTCATTGTTAGCAGGGGCTTTACTCGGCTCGGTAGCTGGAATCATTATCGCTAAAGGTAAAGTACAAGCATTTATCGCAACCTTAGTTACCATGACCCTGCTACGTGGTGTAACCATGGTTTATACCGATGGACGTCCTATTTCGACTGGCTTTACTGACGTTGCAGATAGCTTTTCATGGATTGGTACGGGTTATGCGTTTGGTATTCCAATTCCCGTTTGGCTGATGGCAGTAGTATTTACCTCAATTTGGTATCTGCTCAACCATACTCGTTTTGGGCGCTATATCTATGCCCTAGGTGGTAATGAGTCAGCAACACATCTTTCGGGTATCAATGTCGACCGAATCAAAATTGGTGTCTACGCAATCTGTGGTTTATTAGCGGCACTTGCAGGTCTTATTATTACTGCTCGCTTATCATCTGCACAACCGACAGCAGGTATGGGTTATGAACTCGATGCGATAGCCGCTGTAGTTTTAGGTGGCACTAGCTTAGCTGGTGGTAAGGGGCGAATTACAGGGACCTTAATTGGTGCCTTGATAATTGGTGTGTTAAATAACGCATTAAATTTATTAGATGTTTCATCTTACTACCAAATGATAGTGAAGGGGGCTGTGATCCTACTCGCTGTATTGGTTGATAATAAACATAAATAAGGCATAGCTAAACAGAACTAAAGCATTAAAGCTCAGCCGGTTATCTTTTTATTAAGCCAAAAAATTAGGATCGGTTGAGTCTAATAAGGATTGATTTTTACAACATTTATTTTTACAGCAAGGAGTTAATTTGGCTCCGTCATATTACTAACTTAGTTAAGGATGTAGAAAATGAAAAAGTTCACCACATTATTATCAGCAGCTGTTATTTCAGCTACTTTCAGCACAACGGCAATGGCTCAAGATACTATTGCATTGGTTGTATCAACATTAAATAATCCTTTTTTTGTGACCATGAAAGAGGGTGCTGAAGCTAAGGCAGACGAATTAGGTTACAAGTTGATCGTGCTTGATTCACAAAATGACCCAAGTAAAGAGTTATCAAATATTGAAGATTTAGTGGTTAAGGGTGTTAAAGCTATTTTAATCAACCCAACCGATTCTGATGCAGTAGGTAATGCGATTCGAGTTGCAAATCAAGCGAGTATTCCAGTGTTAACACTCGACCGTGGCGCAAGCCGTGGTGAAGTAATTAGCCATATTGCTTCTGATAATGTAGCTGGTGGCGAAATGGCAGGAAAATATATTAGTGAGCAGGTTGGTGCAAATGCACGAGTTATCCAACTTGAAGGTATTGCAGGAACATCTGCAGCGCGTGAACGTGGACAAGGCTTCATGAAAGCTGTTGAAAGCGAAGGCCTAGACTTATTAGCAAGTCAACCAGCTGATTTTGACCGTACCAAAGGTCTTAATGTGATGGAAAATATGCTTGCATCTAAACCAAATACACAGGCTGTATTTGCTCAAAATGATGAAATGGCATTAGGTGCGTTACGCGCAGTTAAAGCATCAGGTAAAGATATTTTAATCGTTGGTTTTGATGGTACTGATGATGGTATCGCAGCGGTTAAAAGTGGCATGCTAGGTGCTACGATTGCACAACAGCCAGGTCTGATTGGTGAGATTGGTGTTGAATCTGCAGTGAAAGTATTGAAAGGTGAAAGTGTTGAGAAGAACATCCCTGTGCCGCTAATGATGGTGGTTAAATAATCGCTTAAATAGACTGTTAAATAAGTTTATAACGAACTTATTGAATGAAAGAGCCAAGATAATTTATCGCTTGGCTCTATTTCCCCTAAAAGTAATTTCGAGTATCTAAACCAATAGAATATATTCATTAATTTTGTTTCCAACAGTATTAAATAATATGTTTTGCTTTGAAATAATGGAAGAGATTGTATTATGAATAAATTAGTTGTTGTTGGTAGTGTAAATGCCGATCATGTTTTACAAGTTCCCTCTTTCCCCCGTCCATGTAAGGTCTCACCTGGACG
>JBALXF010000410.1:0-3323 GCA_036961085.1 Psychromonas sp. | reverse complement strand
ATGCCAAATGAGCCAGCGGCAGTAGTTAAACCGAACGCTTTTGCAGTATGTTCTGCAGGTACAACACGAGCAACTGCGCCTAGAATAATAACGTAACTTGTTGCGCTTAATCCTAATCCCACTAATGTACCTAGTGATAGGTATAACCAAGTTGCTTCAGTTGTGATTGAGGTTAGGTAAAGACCTGCTGCATAGGCAATCGCACCGGATATAATGATACGTCTTGGTCCCCAGCGGTCAGCCGCCATGCCAACAAAAGGTTGGAATACACCAAACATTAAGTTTTGAAGCGCGATAGTAAAGCTGAAGAACTCGCGGCCAGTGCCAAACGTATCTGAAATAGGTAACATAAAGATACCAAATGATTGTCTTATACCTAAGCTAACAATCAGTATTGCGATACCCATCCACACTATTAGTGGAAAACGAAAAATGCTCATTAATGATGGTCCATATGTTGGTGGTCTTGTGGTATTGAATTTTGCTGGTGGCATCCCGCATTCACAGCGTGCTTAGCCAAACTATCAATTAGTGGCTGAGACTGATGTACACCATAAAGAGTGATTACAAGTAATACGAGCATACGCATTAACTGTGCAAAAAGTGATTGTGAAAACATCATGTTACCTAACGAAAATTGAGGCTGGATGGTAAAGAATGGCAGTATATGAATCAAGTGAAATAAAATCATATTATTCATGCATAAAATGCATATGGCTTGTTGTTTAACTGTCTAAACATTACAGCGTGAGCTATTTAGAGGTGAGGGCCGTTATAAAAGGCTATAACAACTTAGATATCCTGTGAAATATATTAATTTTATGATTAAAAAGCCTATTTATATTTGTTGCTTAGGTCTTAGTTGAAAACGTATACTTTATTTATTCACTTTTTACTAAAACTTGAGATTGTTAAATGTCACTAAACAACATTAAATTTATTGCAACTGATATGGATGGCACTTTGTTAAATAACGAAGGTGCATTACCACCGAATTTTTTTGAAGTGTTTGAACAACTAGAGCATAGAAATATTATCTTTGCAGCTGCATCTGGGCGTCAATATTACAGCTTACTGAATACCTTTTCCTTGATTAAAGATCGCATGATGTTTATCGCTGAAAACGGTACACTTGTGATGCATCAAGGCAAAGAGCTTTATAGCTGTACGATGGATAAAAATTCTATCCATCGCATTATCAAACAAGCAAGGCTGATTGAAGGAGCTGATATTGTTTTATGTGGTAAAAATTCAGCATATATTGAAACAGATTGTCCAATATCACGTGAAGAAATAAAAAAATACTATCATCGCTGTGAATCAGTAGAAGATTTATTACTGGTTGAAGATGAATTTATTAAAGTTGCGATATGCCACTTTGATGGAACAGAAGAGTTAGTATATCCATCAATGAATAACGAATTTAGCGTTGATCATAAAGTGGTCGTTAGTGGAAAAGTTTGGCTTGATATCATGAATATTAGTGCATCAAAGGGTGATGCTATTAAGTTTTTACAAGAAACATTTGATTTTAGTTTCGAGCAAACAATGAGCTTTGGTGATTATCTTAATGATTTTGAAATGCTGCAAGCGAGCTTTCACTCTTATGCAGTAGAAAATGCACATCATGAGATAAAGAAAATTGCCCGCTTTAGTGCACCGAGTAATGTTGAAGACGGAGTATTGAAGATAATTAGAGCGCATCTAGCATAATTGCAGCTAGAAAAAGGTTAAAAATAACGATAAAAATAACTATCCTTTTATCGTTATTTAAACTGATATTAGTCTAACAGTGTTGATCTGAAATTTTTCATACTGTTAGGCAATATTGCATTATCCAGTGTAAAAACCTTTCTTTGTTTTAAATTAAGTCGAGTAACGATATCACCGTAATGCTTTTGAAAAATATTTTCATAAATACCATTTGAAAAAATATCCGCGAGCCCTAAATGTACACGCTCTGCCAAAGCTTTATTATCTGGATTCACATAAAACACTAGCGGGAAAGGGTAGTAGAGCATCAGTGAGGGCTCTATACTAATATCGCCAACAGGTTTTACTCGCTCCTCAAACTCCTTTTCTATTTCATTTACACCCAAAGCGCAGTAATCAAATTCAGCATTTACTAACAATGTAAATAAATCATCGAAAATACCTTTTTCAACCACTTTATATTGATTTTCTCGGAATAATTCAGCATCCACCCAAGTAGCAGGTATTCCTATCGAAAGAGATTGCAATTCAGCACCGTTTTGTATGTTTAAAAATGTCTCTCGATCTTTATCATTAACAAGCAATAGACGATATCCAAGTAAACCTTTACACAATGGTTGTTCTATCATTATTTTAGGTTTATCGATAAATTTTAAATTGCCCGCAACAGTGACAAGAATATCTGTACCGTTAGCAAAAATATTTCCTTCATCTTGTGCATCTGGGTAATCTGTATTATCGATGTTAAGTTCGCATACATTATTTGCATTTTCTGTCGTAGTTAAAACCGCCTGCAATAACTCGCTTTCAAAATATTGTCGAGCAGATGATTTATTTCCGTTCCAAAAGTTAATATTGTTAACCTTATTGGGCATATTGAATTCCTTTTAGTGCCGTATTTGTTTCAAAGTAAATTTATGATTGATCGTAAAGGTAAGAATTTTATGGGAAAATATAATAACGAGCTTTGCAGTAAAAACAAGTAATCAAGTCTCACTGAAGCATGTTGAAGTTCTTTTTTATTTAATTGAGATCGGAATCTTAAATCATTGCTATATTTTATACGGGATATAGGGAAAATATTCCTATATGGACGTTTTCTAAATGCTTATCGATTATTAATATAAAACTGTATTTAACAGTGAGGTTTAATCGGTATATTAAATATAGAGATAACAATGGATAAATCTTTTATCTATAAGCAGCATCTTTTTAAAACATCGAGATTAGTTATTTCGGATGTGCGTTTATTGTATCAAGCGCAACCAGATGAAAAAGTTAACTTGCTAAGTCGTACGATCACACTGTTGTCACCAAAGGTAACAAAATCTTTACCACCATATTTTCAGAAAATACTCACCCTAGAAAATGCAGATGACCTGTTTAAACAAGTCATCTCAGAAAGTCGATGTTTTGCAGTACATCAAACAGAACTTAATACTATTATTGGTTTTATTTTAATTTATGAACTTGAAGAGGAAGCTGCACATATAGGTTACTTGCTCGGTGAGGATTACTGGGGGCAGGGGTATGCTAGCGAGTTTTTAAATGCATTGATTGTTTGGTGCAAAGAGAATACTAAAATATCAACGCTCTTTGCAGGTGTAGGG
>JBALXF010000040.1:0-11830 GCA_036961085.1 Psychromonas sp. | reverse complement strand
CTCTTGACGAGTAATTTTAATTTGCATGCCATCTGGATGAGTCATCGCATCTGGTTGCTTAGCAAGATCAAGCAAAGTGTTTGCAATACGGCCTGTTACATCTAAGAATGCTAAATTACCTACTTTTTGGCTTGTGATTTGTAAACGGTTAGCCATTTGACGAGATAAACGCATTAATATTTCAGGGTTTACTGTGATAAGTTGGCTAAATTTCTTATATGAAATTTCAGCAACTTCACATGCTGTTTTAGCTTTAACAGATGCACTACGAATTGGATTTTCTTCTTTATCAAATAGCCCTAATTCACCAATGAAATCACCTTGATTCAGGTAAGATAAGATCATTTCTTTACCTTCTTCGTCTTTGATCACAACTGCAACCGAGCCTTTAACGATGAAGTAAAGCGTATCTGCTTTTTCACCTGCATGGATAAGCATGCTTTTAGCTGGGTATTTATGAGTGTGGCAGTGTGATAAAAACCATTCTAACGTTGGATCGGTCTGAGGCTTTGTAATGATCATAAATTTCCCTTTATAGGTGTTGAATAGCTAATGGGCTATTTCTTGTTATTTTGTAGTCCATTGATTAGCGATAATTAGGTTATCGGTTTACGAATTTATTGTATCTCTTTTAGCGTGTAGAGATAACATATATAGGTTAAAACACTTGTAGAAGTTAGATCTTTGTCATAAAGAATGTTTTTTTGACACATCTATTTATTTTTTTGATATATGCTTAAATTTTGTTGGTTTTATATTAAAACAATGTTAAAGAAAAATAAAGCCTTTATATATCATGCTGTTGCTGTTTTTCTACTTGATCTTTATGCATTAAGGTGACGCTTTCTGAAAGCTCGGAATATAAAATCACTACACTACCTTGTTTAAGTTGCTGTAAAACTTTTTCAGTCTTTTCTTCTAAGGAAACTTCATGTTCGCCGTAATCGGTACCTTCTCGTAATATAAAATACTCGATTAAGTTATGTAATGTATCTAAGTCAAGATCCTGATAAGGTATAAGCATGGATTTCTCACAACTGGGGGTTCAGTAAAACAGCAACTGTACATTAGATGGAAAGGGAAGTATGAATTTATTAGATGATCTATTAAAAAATAATGAAGAATGGGCTGCTAAAATCAATCAAGAGGATCCTAGCTTCTTTTCAAGACTTGCGGATCAACAGTCTCCAGATTATTTATGGATCGGTTGTTCAGACAGTCGTGTCCCAGCTAATCAATTATTAGGGT
Source organism: Psychromonas sp. (assembly GCA_036961085.1). Taxonomy (GTDB): domain Bacteria; phylum Pseudomonadota; class Gammaproteobacteria; order Enterobacterales; family Psychromonadaceae; genus Psychromonas. The sequence goes on along the minus strand of JBALXF010000040.1, from coordinate 10,582 downwards.
TAATTCCGGGTGATATATTTGTGCATCGTAATATCGCTAACCTAGTTATACATACTGATTTAAATTGCATGTCTGTTATTAAATATGCAGTTGATGTATTAAAAGTGAAACATATTATAGTGACTGGCCATTATGATTGTGGCGGGATAAGAGCTGCAATGCAGAAGCAGACATTTGAACTCATTGATGGTTGGTTGCGTAATATTAAAGATATCTATGTTCAGCATAGTGATAGTTTTACCAAAGGAATGACTGAAAAACAACGCTTAGATTATTTAACTGAGCTAAACGTTATTGAACAAGCTAAAAATGTCTGTCACACAACTTGTGTACAAGAGGCTTGGGCAAATGGACAAGATTTAACGGTACATGGATTTATCTATTCTGTGAAAGATGGTCGATTAAAAGATCTTAATGTCAACTTTGACAATTTAGATAAAATAAATGATTTATACCATATTCGGTGATATCTTTATTTTGTCACTTTTATATATACATAAGATAACTATATTTAATAGTCAGTAGTATAAATAACTAAGGAGTTTTAATGAAAAAGTTTTTAATTGCGTCATTAATTTTGGTTTTACCTACAATCGCATCTGCTGGGGATGCTGAAGCGGGTAAAGCTAAAGCGACAGTCTGCGCAACTTGTCATGGTGCTGATGGTATCGCAATTGCACCTATCTATCCAAATCTCAAAGGGCAACAAGAAGCCTATATTACATCTTCTTTAAAAGCCTACAAAGCAGGGCAGCGTCAAGGCGGAATGTCGGCAATTATGAACCCGCAAGCGGCTACTTTATCTGATGAAGATATTGCAGACCTTGCAGCTTACTACTCTTCATTATAGTTTTAATACTTATAACCACTATCCTTGATAGTGGTTTTTATATCTTCAATGAGTAGCAACTGCATCTATTGATGATCTCAAACCCCACTGTAAGTCTTCTACCCTCATTTCAATTTATCAATGTCACTACACTCACTGTTTTAAATTCTTTTAGGCTAGATACAAAAACGGCCTCAATTAAGAAGCCGTTTTATAAAACGTATTTAATCTATAAAGATTAAAGGTCGTTAGTATGCTCTGATAAGCAGTCTTTTAAAATAGGCAACGCCTTCAGTTTAAGCGAGGGTAGTAGCTTTATCTTTAACTGAATTGATATGTCGGTCAGACCTTTATTTTTGTATGCTAGAAACAAAAATGGCCTCAATTAAGAAGCCATTTTTTATTGAACATTTAATCTAGAGTGATTAAAGATCGTCAGAGTGCTCAGATAAGTATTTAGCAACGCCTTCAGTCGAATCGACCATCCCAGCTTTACCTTCAACCCACTGCGCAGGACAAACTTCACCGTGCTCTTCGTGGAATTGTAGAGCGTCAACCATACGTAACATTTCATCGATGTTACGACCTAGTGGAAGATCGTTTACTACTTGGTGACGAACTAAACCATTTTTGTCAATTAAGAAAGAACCACGTAATGCAACGCCAGCTTCTTCTAATTCAACATCATATGCTTTACAGATTTCATGCTTAACATCAGCAACAAGAGGGTATTGAACTGCACCAATGCCGCCGTCATTGATAGCAGTGTTACGCCATGCATTATGTGAGAATTGAGAATCGATTGAAATACCGATTACTTCAACACCACGTGCTTGGAAATCACCAAAACGTTTGTCGAATGCAATTAACTCAGAAGGACATACAAAAGTAAAATCAAGAGGGTAGAAAAAGATCACTGTCTCTTTACCGTTAGAAAATTCTTTTAGGTTAAAGTTATCAACGATTTCGCCATTACCTAATACAGCTGCAGCTGTGAAGTCAGGAGCTTGCTTACCTACTAATACCATTGGTTATTCCTTTTTAATGAAGTTAAATAAAATACTTTATTTACGGTAAATAATTACCAACATAGCATGTCTTAATTTTTATTAAGATACGAATTGTTTATATCAATCAATTCAATAGGTATTAGCTATTGAATAGATAGCTTTTAGTAATTAATTACAGAGTCGCTGTCGCAATAAAGTCTTGTGCATTGTTTATTATGGGTTTCTGCCAAATTTTGAAAAATCAGGTTTACGTTTTTCATTAAAGGCATTGCGGCCCTCTTGGCCTTCTTCGCTCATGTAAAAAAGCATTGTTGCATTGCCAGCTAATTCTTGTAATCCAGCTTGTCCATCACAGTCCGCATTTAAAGCTGCTTTTAAACAGCGTAGTGCCATTGGACTATTCTGTAGGATCTCTCGACACCACTTAACAGTTTCTTTTTCAAGATCAGCAAGGGCAACAACAGTATTTACCAGTCCCATATCAACAGCTTCTTGTGCATCGTACATACGGCATAAAAACCAAATTTCACGCGCTTTTTTCTGACCAACGATACGTGCCATATAACTTGCACCCCAACCACCGTCAAAAGATCCAACTTTCGGACCAGTTTGACCAAATTGTGCATTATCTGCGGCAATGGTTAAATCACACATCATATGCAATACGTGACCACCACCAACTGCATAACCCGCTACCATCGCAATCACTGGTTTTGGACAGGTACGAATTTGTCGTTGGAAATCTAATACGTTTAGGTGATGACCACCAACCTCGTCTTTGTATCCTGAATCGCCACGTACACTTTGATCGCCACCTGAGCAAAATGCGAGATCACCAGCTCCTGTTAAGATAATGACACCAACTTTTTCGTCGTAGCGAGCATCATGCATTGCTTGCATCATTTCATTCACAGTTTGAGGGCGAAATGCATTGCGTACTTGTGGTCTATTAATGGTGATTTTCGCGATACCGTCAGCTTTATGGTAAAGAATATCAGTGAAGTTTAAGTTATTACTTTCCCATGAGATTGGCGCGTAGAAATCTAAATCAGACATATTTTCTCTTATTATTGTTGTTAAATAGTTGTTTTTTAATATCAAATAACATTATTCACTAAAATGCTGCTTAATAAATTGGGAGTATTGTAGAGGATTTTTACAATGTATATTGTGTCCGACATCAGTAAACTCAGTCACAGGAATGTTTACTGTATCCGCTAGCCTTTTGCTTAACGCTTTAAATTTTGTATCCCTTTCTCCAATGCAATAATAAATAGGCAAGGGGGTCTGTTTCTGTGCATTATTTTGTAAGAAGGGTAAAGCATCAACTTGTTTAGCGAGGCTTGTTGAAAGCAACATATTGGCTAAACAAACGCCATAATTATGACTACGAATATTAACAATAAAGTCTTTTTGTTCGCAAGAAAGGTCACTAAACACATCTTGTTCATACCATTGATATAAACTTTCAACAATTGCTTGGGTAGCAAAGCGAGTTGCCCAGTTTGTGTCATGTTGCAAACGTGATTGTTTTTCCGAGGAGGTTATTAAACCAGTATGAGAAGACTCTAATACTAACGCTCTTAATTTTTGATCGTTTGTGCTTCGCGCATAATCAAGGGCAATGCGTCCACCCAGAGAGTAACCAATCAGTATATAGTTTTGTAAATGTAATTCGTTTAAAGCATTTTTTATTAAACGACAACACTCATCAAAGCCACTATCCAAAGAGGTCGGAGTCGACACTGATTTACCATGACCAGGCAAATCGATAGCAATGCAATAAAAGTCATCTTTAAGATGATCGATGGTTTTTAACCAATCACGATGATTTCCTAAAAATCCATGTAAAAAAACTAATGCCGGCTTAGTTTTATCTCCCACTGTATGGCTATAAAGTGGCATAGGATATCTTCTCTTTTAATTGCTTAAGATGCTCACTAGTTTGCGCGTTTTTTGTGCAAATCTCAATTAAAGAAATACCATTATTGAGTGATTTTTTATAAATATCTACAAATTCATCAAGTTGAGTTGGCTGAAAATAGTTTATATCAAACTGCTTACAGGTATCAGAGAAGGTTAAACCATGTGGTAGCTGATAATAGGTTTGCATATGTTGCTCGGGTACCGGCAATAAATTGAATATTGAACCGCCATCATTATTGAAAACTATGGCCACAAAAGGACTCGCTAGCTTGCTTAATAAAGCTAAAGAGTTTAAGTCATATAAAAATGAGGTATCGCCAATTAATAAGGTTGTTGCTTGCTGGTTACTTTTGGCGACCCCAATCGAGGTTGCGATTAAACCATCTATGCCACTGGCTCCGCGATTACTAAAAACGAGTGAGGTGTTTTTTTCAAAAAACATATCCGCTAAGCGAATTGGCATGCTATTACCAATAAATAACGGCGCATTATCTAATAATAAATTATCTAATACCGATACCACTGATATTTCACTTAATTGATGTTCAGCTAGAAAAGGACTGATAACTTTATTAGTTAGCTGCTGATTTAGGTCGCAAAGTGTATTTAGCCATTGTTTATTGTTTACAGAGGTGCTGTCAGAATTACAGTCTGTATAACTGCTTAGCCATTGTTTTGCAGAGCAATTAAAACGCTTGTTTAAACGATGGCTAGGGTCGATCCGTTGATGGCCTTCTTTTACTAACCAATACTCACCAGTAAATGCAGTTATAAATTGACTTAAGCGCTTGGAAACAAGTTGATCACCAAATTGGATAATAATATCGGCCTGTTGCAACGTTTCAACAAAATTGGAATCATTCAATAACAAATCATAATAATGCAGATTATGTTTATGCCCAGATATACTTGATTGCACATCTGCGATTAATGGATGATCATTTTTCTTTGCAAATTCACTAATAGCCTTAGCTTGTTCAGGCTCTGCAATATGAGCTGCGATCACAATCACTTTCTTTGTTGCTAAGTCAATATATTGACTTAGCTGTTGTGTTTGAACTGTTTCAATATATTGAGTAAAAGGTAACTTTTGTTGCTGCCATTTACTAAGCGATTGCAAATACTCTTGATAATCTATGATCTCCCCATTTGGATAGAGAGGCTCTGAAAAGGCGATATTAAAATGGATAGGAGCAGGTGTATTTAGCTGTGTCTGTAAACCTTGATCGATCGTTGTTAATAAATAGTTAGGCTGTAATTGCGTTGTTGGGCTAGGGATTTGTGTGAAAAAAACAGGATAATTTGCAAAAATACTATCCTGATTTATAGCCTGATTAGCACCACAATTTAATAAGTCGGCCGGTCTATCTGCTGAAATCACTATCAGAGGAACATTGCTTTGTTTAGCTTCAATTACTGCAGGATAAAGATTCGCAACCGCAGTGCCAGAGGTTGTGATAATTACTACTGGCTTTTGTTTGGCCAAACTAATGCCTAATGCTAAAAAACCTAAGCCACGTTCATCAAAATGTAGATGTGAAGTCGCATCGTGATGGTTTGCAACGGCTAAGGTTAAGGGTGCAGAGCGAGACCCTGGAGCAATGCAGAAATCACTAATGCCATGGCGTAATAACTCTTCAATAAATAAAGAAGCCCATAACTGATTAATATTGGCAAACTGAGTTGATAATGTAGGGGCATTAATATTAAGGCTTTGATCCATGTTTATTGAAACCTTTATGAAGGAGATAATATATTGAGAATGGTACTGATTTTATAATTTAACTCTTGCCATTCTTGCTCAGCAACAGAGCCTGTGACAATGCCTGCACCCGCAAATAATTTAATACTTTTATCTGTTAATAGTGCGGTGCGAATAGCAACGCTAAAATCACTTTTTTCTGCTCGTAAGTATCCGACTGTGCCCGCATACCAGCCACGTAGATGTGGTTCATTATCTTCAATAAACTGTAGTGCAGGACGTTTAGGGGATCCTCCAACTGCTGGAGTAGGGTGCAATTTATATAACAGGCTGGCATCTGTGGTTTGAGTTTCTAGGGTTGCGTTAATTGGTACACATAGATGTTGCACATTTTTCAGCTGCATCACATGGGGCTCTTTACAAGTTACCTGTGCTTTTAAACCTTTTAAATTTGAGATGATAAATTCTTGTACTAAATAGTTTTCTCGATCTATTTTTTTATCATTCAATAAACTGTTCACTAATATTTGGTCTTCTCGTTGGTCGCGGCCACGATTAACGGTTCCAGCTAACGCTTCTGTTTGCAATTGATTCTTTTTCCGAGAGAAAAGGCGTTCCGGTGAACAGCCTACATAAGCGCTATTTTTTGAAAACTGAAAAACAAAATGAAAACTATTTGGCACAGCATGCTGCCATTGATTGATCAGATCCCATTGATTTATTGTTTGTTCACAATCGAGCTCTGTTTCTCGTGATAATACAACCTTCGGGATTAATGCCTTATATTCTATGGCTAATTCTACTAGTTCAGCCCACTCTTGTTGATTGGGGGAATCACTGCGAGAAAGAATGTCACAGTTAACTGTCACTAGCGGTTGTGGTGCCTGTAAACGTTGCACTAACGCTAATGTCGATTGCACGCTATTTTCACCATTAAAATGGCAAGTTACTGATAGCGACTGTTCGACTAGTTTAAATTCTAGTGCCGGGCGAATAAATTGCTTAGCTGGAAAATCGGGCCACTGTCGACCGTGTTGTTGAAAAGCTAAGCCACCAAAATAGCACTCTTCGCCTTTGGGCTGAGGAATTGAGTCGCATATCTCAATGGCTCCAAAGCATGCAATGGTTTGCAGTTGCTCTTTATCTTGCCAGTATATAGCAGGGAAAATCGCTTGCTCCTCAGCTGACTGACCTTTTAATAAAGAAAGCAAATTGATGGGAGTCAGAGGGATAATTAAATTCGACAGCGGCTGCTCACCGTGTTGTTGATTAAATAGCTGTAGTTTTTCGCTAATAATATTGAGCATTGATTTAAATTGATGTTCTGATAAAGGCATTGGCTCGTTATATATTTATAGGTTCAGGTTTGTTAATGTACCGCTATTATTGCTTTATTCCTAGTGGGATAGCGCACAACTCTTTGACTTAGGGACATAAAAATGATCAACGCTTCCGTTTGGATAAGTGCTTTACGCTTACGTACTTTACCGCTCGCTGCTGCTTCTATTATCTTATCTGCCGGGCTAGCCGCCCATGCACAAATTTTTGATCTAAGCATTTTTATTCTACTGCTATTTACTGCTTTATTACTACAAATTTTATCTAATCTAGCCAATGATTATGGGGATAGTATAACGGGCGCGGACAATGAAACACGTGTTGGTCCCTTACGTTCTATGCAAACGGGGAAAATTACAGCTACAAGTATGAAAAAAGCGATTATCTTTACGGTTATATTGGTATTGCTTTCAGGGATCAGTTTATTGACTATGGCATTAGGTCAAAACGTAACTAGTTGGCTGTTGTTTATATTACTCGGAATTTTCGCCATCATTGCTGCTATTACCTATACCATGGGTAAAATACCTTATGGTTATCGTGCAATGGGGGACATCGCCGTATTTGTTTTTTTTGGGCTAGTGGGGGTAGTCGGTAGCTATTACCTTTACGATCTTAGTTTTAATTGGCCTTTATTATTACCGGCAATTAGTGTGGGTTTATTATCGGCATCTGTTTTAAATATTAATAATCTTCGAGACCTTTATAGTGATAAGCAAGCTAATAAAATTACTTTAGTGGTTTTGTTGGGGAGAAAAAAAGCGTTCATCTATCATTTATTTCTTATTTTAACCGCGCCAGTACTTGCTAGCCTTTATTTGCTTGGCTTAGAAAATGTGCAAACATGGCAATTTATATTCCTACTAAGCTTTAGTCCTCTTCTTAAGAGTTGTTTTAAATTAAACGATGCCATCTCGGCGGATCTTCGAGATGGCTGTATTTTTAATGAAGAATTAAAAAATACCGCATTATCAACTTTCGTTTTTTGCCTTTTATATGCATTAGTATTAATTCCCATGAATTGATCAGTGTTATTTATTTGATCAATATTGGTTGAATAACGGTTGGAAAATAGTTTTGTTGACATTATATGTCAAATTTCAAAGAATAAACTGAAATAATGGCGAAAAAAACAACAAATTTACTGTTTTTTATTAATTCTGTGTTCTGTTTAACGGTAAAGATTGTATAATGCGCGACGAATATTGATTCTATTTTTTACTAACAGAGTATAAAAAATGACAGACTTAAGCAAATACAGAAATATTGGTATTTTCGCGCACGTTGATGCGGGTAAAACTACTACAACCGAGCGTATCCTTAAACTTACTGGTCAGATCCACAAAACTGGTGAAGTACATGACGGCGAATCTACAACTGACTTCATGGAACAGGAAGCTGAGCGCGGTATTACTATCCAGTCTGCTGCTGTAACTTGTTTCTGGGATGACCACCGTTTTAACGTTATCGATACTCCTGGACACGTTGACTTCACAGTTGAAGTATATCGTTCTCTTAAAGTACTTGATGGCGGCATCGGTGTATTCTGTGGTTCTGGCGGTGTTGAACCTCAGTCAGAAACTAACTGGCGTTACGCGAATGACTCAAAAGTAGCACGTATCATTTTCGTTAATAAATTAGACCGTATGGGTGCTGATTTCTACCGTGTAGTTAAACAAACTCAAGACGTTTTGGGTGCTAACCCACTAGTAATGGTTCTACCAATCGGTATCGAAGACGATTTCGTTGGTGTTGTTGACTTACTTACACGTAAAGCATTCATCTGGGATGACTCTGGTCTTCCTGAAAACTACGAAATCACTGATGTTCCTGCGGACATGGTTGATAAAGTAGAAGAATACCGTGAAATGTTGCTTGAAGAAGCACTAGGTCAAGATGATGATCTACTTGAAGCATACCTTGAAGGCGAAGAGCCAGCTTTAGCTGACATTAAACGTTGTATCCGTAAAGGGACACGTACAATGGACTTCTTCCCAACTTATTGTGGTTCTGCATTCAAAAACAAAGGTGTTCAAAACATTCTTGACGCTGTTGTTGATTACCTACCTTGTCCTACAGATGTTGATCCACAACCTCTTACAGACGAAGAAGGCGAGCCAAATGGCGAATTCGCAATTGTTTCTACAGATGAAACGTTCAAAGCATTAGCATTCAAAATCACTGATGACCGTTTTGGTTCATTAACTTTTGTACGTATCTACTCTGGTACGCTTAAGAAAGGTGATACGATCATGAACGCTGCTACAGGTAAAACTGAGCGTGTTGGTCGTATGTGTGAAATGCAAGCAGATGATCGTAATGAACTTCAATCAGCACAAGCGGGTGATATCATCGCTATTGTTGGTATGAAAACTAACGTTCAAACTGGTCACACATTATGTGATCCAAAGAATCCAATCGTTTTAGAAGCAATGGTATTCCCTAACCCAGTAATCTCTATCTCTGTTACACCAAAAGATAAAGGTTCAACTGAGAAAATGGGTATTGCTATCGGTAAAATGGTTGCAGAAGATCCAACATTTAAAGTTGAAACTGACATCGATTCAGGTGAAACAATCCTGTCTGGTATGGGTGAACTTCACTTAGATATCAAAGTAGATATCCTTAAACGTACTTACGGTGTTGAGCTATTAGTAGGTGAACCTCAGGTTGCTTACCGTGAAACAATCTCTCAAGCAGTTGAAGATTCTTACACACATAAGAAACAGTCTGGTGGTTCTGGTCAGTTCGGTAAAATCGATTACCGTATCAAACCAGGTGAACCAGGTTCTGGCTTTACTTTCAACTCTATTGTTACTGGTGGTAATGTACCAAAAGAGTTCTTCCCAGCTATCGAGAAAGGCTTTAAAGGCATGATGGATACGGGTGTTCTAGCTGGCTTCCCAGTACTAGACGTTGAAATCGAACTTTACGATGGTGGTTACCACGCCGTGGATTCATCTGCAGTAGCATTTGAATTAGCAGCACGTGGTGCATTCCGTCAGTCTATCCCTAAAGCGGGTGCGCAACTTCTTGAGCCAATCATGGCTGTAGACGTGTTCACTCCTGATGATCATGTTGGTGATGTTATCGGTGACCTTAGCCGTCGTCGTGGCATGATCGCTGGTCAAGAGCCGGGTGCATCTGGTGTTCGTATTAAAGCAGACGTTCCTCTTTCAGAAATGTTTGGTTACATCGGTTCTTTACGTACAATGACTTCAGGCCGTGGTCAGTTCTCTATGGAGTTCAAAAACTACATGCCTTGTCCAAGCAGTGTTTCTGATGCTGTTATCGAGAAAGTTAAAGCTGACAAAGAAGCTGCTAAGAAGTAATTTTTCTTAACTAGCTAATTCTTTAAAGCCCTTGTCATGAAAATGAGAAGGGCTTTTTTTTATCTTTTTTTCGCTAAATATTTGGAATTTTACATTCAGTTCTTTACGAATAATGATAAGGTTTTTTTTACGCCAGTTAAATTTGAACAAATCTCGAGTGACTTAGTTAATCGTTGCGATTATAGGGGACTCTAGCTAGTGCATATTAGTTCGATACTTATCAGCTTCTAATCTCTATTTTTTTAATCTATACTGACGCCTCTTGTCGGAGCGCCTTAGGGCTGAGACCACTGCTATATATAAATATATAGCTATTTGTGGAATCCGTGGAACCTGATTGGGTTAATACCTGCGTAGGGAACAAGCAAAAAATATCATCTTCTTGATATTTTTACCTTTCCACATATTCGGCAAGCACTCTTCCAATTCTTTTTAGAAAAAAGGT
>JBALXF010000409.1:0-3325 GCA_036961085.1 Psychromonas sp. | reverse complement strand
ATATTAATGATCTGTTTGCGCGAAGGATTGTACAAAAACGACAACCTGAAGACTCAGGTGAAATGGAGTCCTATGACGGGGTTTTAACTTTAATAATTAACGACAACAGATAGGTTGTCGTTAATTACTCAAATACAGCAAAGACGAGATCTCGATTTACCGTAATGCTAACCCGTTAAAAATTATTTAAGAAAAATGGAATCATTAACGCATTCGCAAGGTCAATAAAGAATGCGCAAACTAATGGAACAATGATGAAAGCCAAGGTTGAAGTACCATATCGCTTAGAAACAGCAGACATATTTGCCATGGCTGTAGGTGTTGAACCTAGCGAAATACCACCAAAACCAGCACAAATCACAGCGGCATCATAATTTTTTCCCATAACCCTAAACACGATAAAAATATTCACTAGAATAGCCACCGCAAATTGTACCGCTAAAATGGTAAAGATCGGACCAGCTAAATCAACTAATGCCCATAATTGCAAGCTCATTAGTGACATTGCTAAAAATGTACCTAGAGACATATCTGCAATCAATGCAATCGCAGGTGTGCGAGTTGGCCACTTGGTTCCACTAACTCGGGGGAAGTTTTTAGGAATGATATTAGTAATGATGATCCCTGCAAATAAACAGGTCACAAATAATGGTAACTGCAGCCCAATACTTGAAACCGCTTCATTAAGAAGAAAACCGAAAAAAGCACTGATATGAATAGCCAGTATCGCATCTAAAAAACCATGAGAAGTAATTGTTTCCTTTTCGTAATCTGGCCCCGTTTCTCCTTCACATTGTTCTTCTTCATTTGGCGTTAGGTCATGTTTTTTTATTAAGAATTTAGCGATTGGACCACCCATTAAACTTGCTAAAATCAAACCAAATGTGGCACAGGCAATGCCTATTTCCATTGCGCTTTCAACACCATAATCTGCGCCAATTTTTGGAGCCCAGGCAATTGCAGTACCATGTCCACCAATTAATGAGACCGACCCACCAAGTAAGCCAGTAGCAGATGACATGCCCAACATGTTAGCAATGGTAATTGCAGTGACATTTTGAACGAACATGTAACCTATTGTTACAGCTAATAAAATGCCAAGAGGCAAGCCACCTTTAAGTAAATCTTTAAGGTTTGCGTTAATACCAATAGTGGTAAAAAAATACACTAATAGAATGTCTCGAGCAGCTAAGTCAAACTGCACTTCAATGCTGCTAACTACATAAATAAGTGTAAACAACAAAGAGAATAAGATCCCGCCACTTACTGGCTCAGGGATACTAAATTCTTGTAGCAGTTTTATCCTTTGATTTAACCGTCGCCCAACAAATAATACGATAATGCCGAAACTGATAGCATGAAAACCGTTAAGTTTTAATATGCCATCGATAAATTCAATTCCCATAATGGATCCCTGTTCTTATTTAAACATAATTGATAAAAAGACAATGCCTTTTAACCGTATCAAAGAATATCTAAATTGCGAACATTCACAACTCATAAGTAATTTATAAATAATTTACCTTTCAATAAATGAGAGCTTAAATACATTTTATGGGTTCAGTGGTTAAGGATATAGTTGTATATGTAGAAAAATAAAACGACCTTTGCTGCCCTTTTTATAGGACTTTTCTTAGCACAAATTATCCCCACTATTGCGAAATAATATTACTGTTTATAGATAAGAATCCATAAATTTTTGAATACTGTTGGTCCCCCCCTCCCCTGATCCTTCCCGTAAGCTAAATCTAAGTTACATTAAAAAGGTGAGGTATAGCATGGAGGTATAGAATGGAGTTAAAGAGTTGAAATGAATAGATGAATTTAACAAAGCAATTTTTAACAACCAGTCCTCAGAACTTAATACTGAGACTGGTTATTTAATAATGCGTTAGAACTTATAACCAAGCGTAAAAGATGCTTGATCGGTATCAATATCATCAATAACCATATAATCAAAACGCAGATCCGCATATAAACCAAGGTCTAAGTTCAATCGCGCACCAAAACCTACGACTACAGAAGTCTCTTTAAAGGAGATGCTAGGCATAAAATTAAAGTATAGTTATTCTACATAGATATTTTATAACAACGCAGATTGGCGCACGTTTCCTTGCCCTAGGGGCACTAGCCCTGCGTTGCAACAATCGAAAAGTGAATAACAATTACCTCATGTTGCGCCTTGCTCTGGTGTCCGAGCTAGTGCCTGACAAAGCATTTTGAAGTAACATGGGTATATAAGGAGGTAGGTATGTTTCAAGGAAAATGTCATTGTGGGAATGTTCGACTTTCTATCCCCAAATTAACAGAGACTGGCACAAGCTGTACTTGCTCTATCTGCTCTCGATACGCTGCAGTTTGGGGATATTTCAAGGAGTCAGAAGTTCTGGTTGAAGTCGGTGAATACGGTATTAGTTCGTACAGTCATGGTGACAAAATGATTAACTTTAATCACTGTAAAAAGTGTGGTTGCGTTACTCATTACTCCTCAGTCAAATCGGCTCCGGATGCAAGGCTTGCGGTGAACTATCGTATGTTCCCTGGATCAAGCTATCAAAACATAAAAGTCAGGGTATTTGATGGTGCAGATACCTGGCAATATCTGGACTAAATACATAATAAGTTAAGCAACGAGACAAAAATAGCGGGCTATTGCTTCGCTATTTCGAGCTAGTTATTAAGGCGTTAAGGCTAATCATAATATTGGAAATATCATGGAAATAATCAGAACTAAGCAATTCAAATCTGAACGCGCTTGGGGTGCAAAAGATATAGCAAATATGAATGGTATTACGACGCGCTTGCATTGGACTGATCAGCCTTATAAGTGGCATGTGAACGATGGCGAAGAAGTATTTGTTGTTTTAGATGGTGTTGTTGAAATGTTATTTAAAGAAAATGGAATTGAGCAATCAACAGTTCTAGAAACTGGCGATATATTCTATGCAACCATTGGCACTGAACATGTTGCTCACCCTCGCGGAGAGGCCCGAATATTGGTTGTAGAATCAGAGGGAAGCGTTTAACAATATAATTAAAACGTTCTAAAACAGTTGGTTGAATTTCGTTCGTTACATATTGTGACCGACAACTTTAGCCTACTTAATGCTTTTAAGGAGTAAATTAAGATGCCTCATGTAGAAATTAAACATTCTGATAATTTAGATATAGATACTAATAAAATCTTTGATGCAATTGAGGTCATCATCAATCAAAAGGATATGAGTGCAGGGGAGTGCAAATCCAGAGCTTATCCTTGTTCTATATATAAATACTCTCACATACTGGTTACTGTCTCGTTATTAACAAAGCCTCATAGAGATAA
>JBALXF010000408.1:0-3327 GCA_036961085.1 Psychromonas sp. | reverse complement strand
ATCGTGAGGAGGTGAAATCGTTCCCTGCGTCATTTGCGATTGCTAAAGGTAATATATCATTGCAAACTTTTTTAAACAGTTGGCTTGAGGTGCAAAAATCCTCCGGTTATATTGACAAACTTTATAACTATTGGATTCTAGGTGAAAATGCTAAGCCACAAAAAGCGCGCTGGTCAGTCATTAAAGATGTTCTTCATTGGGTAGAAGATAAAGGAGAATAAATTGGATTAAGGTGATGCACCGAATAGATCGACAATGAGCAAAACATATTTAACCAAGTGGAGCTATACACAATGTTAAGTCGCTAGTTATTTTTGCACAATGTCGGCAATTAAAAAGCAGTTTAACCTTGTATAACTAGGAGTGACCATAGGTGTACTTACTGCTGAAGGTGCAGAGCTAAAAACTACTCTTTACTGTGATGTTACAAATTTAGTTCGTGTTTTATAAATGAGCTAGAAAATGGATCCTAAGGAGGATAAGTAGAATAAACGTCATTTTTCATTAGACCTAAAATATACTTTAGGGCCTGTTGATCTTTGGTGCTCAATTATCGTTCAACAGTGCATTGGAAGCCACATGATGGTGAATGCGAGGGCAACCATACTCGCATAGTTTTGTTCTAATTTTTCGTTGCTATTGCTCGGGAATTCTTGATTCTACCAAAGGCGTTTTCGACTAAATGCCGGTATTTATACAAACACCAATCGATATCATCATTCCCTATTTTACTATTTTACTATTTTACTATTTTACTATTTTTTCGTCTAGGAATGACTGGAATAGCACCTTTATCTTGTATATGCACTCTGAGCCTATTGCGGACGTTAGATAAGTTGCTTTTCAATCTCGCTTGGGGGCACAAAGCGCCATAGAATTTATGCGCACTTTTGAAGTATGTAACGTCAGCTGTTCCGACAAAGCAGTCGTTTGCTACAAGCTAGTTTGAATGCATTTTAAGCATAAGCTTTAATTTTAAAAATGATTTATCACAACCATCTGACTCACTAAATTTATACTTGTTATCTGATATCTTGTTTAATTTTCGAATATAGTAATCTAACAAGGGATCATATTCCCCACGGTAAAGCCAAGAATAAAATTTAGGTAGCTCATAACTCAATTCCGAATCTAGAGTTGAGTCAATGTATACAAGTGAATGGTGTTCCAAATCCTCAATTTTAACAGCTTGTAAATTGACTTTTATTTCTTCAATAAGTGGCAACAAGCTTTCTTTAAGTTCAGCTTCTTCTAGCTGGTAATCTTCACCATCTAATGTTGTCCTGAAGATAATAATTAAATCGTTAATAATTTCGTGGTAATAATCATTATCAAGGCGAGCAGAGGACTCTTTAGCAAGCTCATGAAGAACTTCCAGCGGTGAACCATTGGCAATTATTAATTTTTTACTCTGATCTTTTTTAAAGTCTGAAAACTGTTTATTAATTTCATCAAAAATCACATCCAAATATTCATATCTACTTTTAAGAAAAGATATAAGTTCATCTGATTTTAATGAAAGTGTTAAATCATCTTCTTCAGGATTATTGCTATATAAGCGAACATCAAGGTCAGTTTTTCCTGTATTGAAACCATCAAAGGGCCAACTTGCAAAGTATCTTTGAATATTTGAATTATGAGGATTTAAATTGACAGGGTGAGCACCATAGCAAGCTCTAATTTGCTTAAAATAATCGTTATCATCATTTTCAAATAATTTATCTTTAAAAATAGATTTATCACCTTTAAATGGTAAATTTTTATGGCTAATAAAAACACGGTGTAGTTGTGTGATTGATTCTGCAACAATATCTACGGCAGAAATAAATGAATACATTTGCATGACTCTAACATCAATGTTGTCACTTAATTCAGGTGCATCTTGAAGAAATCGAATAGAAACCGTTATCCAATCCATGCAAGAGCATATTGGATGCCATAAATTTTTACCGTTTTTGTTTTTATATTGTTTACATACAAAGCTTGAATTATCGTTAACCAATTCTCTAAATTTATTTATTTTGTTGTCACTTACATTTATTTGCATGATCTTCCTTAATGTTATATTCAAATCACCATTTATAAACGGGGTAAGAGCCGTTTTAAATTGAAAACTACTAACGATATTATACTCAACATCAAGTGACACCCCAACGGCATCTTTGAGCTTAAACCCGCCCCACAAAAAAGCACCGTATTTCGGTTGAAATCATCCCAAATATGATCTTGGTTTCACAAAAGCTCAATGACTGCTTTAGGCTCGAAGCTGACATCAACAGATAGAAGCTGAACGACTGCTTTGAGCTTGAAGCAGCCTGTCAGATTAATATCAGAATTTAGGATACAAACTTGTTCTCTCTATCTCTTATAATGGGGGCGAAATGTTTGGTCCGCCTCGATATTACAAGTAATAATATCGATAACGTAGTTGGTTTGCGCTAATGTATTCGGAGTCTTTGCAGGTTACCAATAATTAGCCCCGGCTCCACGATGAAATCCGCGCTAGATTGTCCTCAAAAGTGACTAAGATTCGTACAAGATGAGTGCATGTCTGCCTGTCAGTGTTGACTATGTTTGTAGACAACTTGTCTTATATTGGGGCACAGAATCGCCTTAATATATCATTATTATAATAACTCTAACTGCATTTTTATTTGAATCTAAGAAGGAATTGAGAACCTTATTTAAATTTTAAAATTACACACTACCCATCCAGAGTATGTAAGTGATTTATTTAATTGCGATTGTCATGGCTTTTTGAGTTCTTCTCCATCATTGCTTCTACATCAGCGATCATATTAGTGCTACCACAAAAAAAGGGAATTCGTTGATGTAACTCAGTAGGCTTTAACGCCATGATGCGATTGAAACCATCGCTTGCTTTACCCCCTGCTTGTTCAATCAGGAATGCCATTGGATTACATTCATACAATAATCTTAACTTACCTTGTGGTGCTGAAACAGTGGAGGGATAAATGTAAATACCGCCTTTAAGTAAGTTTCTGTGAAAGTCTGATACGAGCGAGCCAATATATCGCGATGTATACGGGCGGTTTGTTGTGCTGTCTATCTCTTGACAAAACTTCAAGTATTTTTTAACACCATCAGGAAACTGCAAGTAGTTACCTTCATTGATCGAGTAGATCTGCCCATCTTCAGGTATACGTATATTTTCATGCGAAAGGTAAAAAACACCTAGCGAGGGATCGCAGGTAAAACCGTGTACTCCATGGCCTGTTGTATAAACTAGCATGGTTGATGAGCCGTAGATCACATATCCTGCAGCGACCTGATGATCCCCTAATTGTATGAAGTCTTCCAACGTAA
>JBALXF010000407.1:280-3329 GCA_036961085.1 Psychromonas sp. | reverse complement strand
ATTATCTACTTTATTATTCAAAATCTAAAAACTAATTATTACTATCTCCTAAATATCTAATTTACCTACAAAATTTAACTCTCTCTTTGCCTATCTTCTTTGTGTTCATACTTTTTTTGAAACATTCATATTCGAAGCTTCTAAGCAGTTATTTCTCTCTACTTCCTATTTCCAATAAAAAAAAGTACACTATCTGTGATCTGAAATAACTTTGGAAGAATTTTTAGATCGTATTCGCTTACTTTTTATACGATAATTAAGAAGTTAATAAATATAAATAGCAATTATTGTGACGCGTTATTCACGATATGTTGGTTCAATTTAAGTATTTATGAATATGCACAATAATATTATGTGTAGAAAAGGATAAGAAATATGGATGTTACACAAGCATTATTAACTGCATTAAACCTCTTGGGCCTAGGAATGGGCTTTGTATTTTTGTTTTTGGGTTTATTAATGATTGCAGTCAATCTGATTGCAAAATATACCCCTGCAGATATCCCTGTTACTAAGCAAAGTTCCACCCCAAAGAAACCTACGCCTGTTGGGGCGACCCAAGCAGAGATTAATCCTAGATTAGTCGCTGCCATTAGCTCAGCTGTCTCTCAGTACCACAAATCTAAAACTGCATAAAATAGGGAATGAAACAATGAAGGATCAATTAAATATATCTAAACCACTAGCAATAACTGAAGTTGTCTTACGTGACGCACATCAGTCCTTATTTGCTACACGTATGCGCATTGATGATATGTTACCTATCGCAGAAAAATTGGATAAAATAGGCTTCTGGTCTCTAGAAACCTGGGGCGGTGCTACATTTGATTCATGTATTAGATATTTAGGTGAAGATCCATGGGATCGTTTACGTGCTTTAAAAGCCGCTATGCCTAATACTCCTCAGCAAATGTTATTACGCGGACAAAATCTATTAGGTTACCGCCATTATGCTGATGATGTTGTTGAAAAGTTTATCGAACGAGCACATACAAATGGTGTCGACGTATTCCGTATTTTCGATGCGATGAATGATGTACGCAACTTTGAAACCGCAATTAAATCAGCGGTGAAACTCGGAGCACACGCACAGGGAGCTATTTCATATACTACAAGTCCAGTTCATACGGTTGATAACTGGGTCGATATGGCAAAGCGCTTAGAAGATATGGGTTGTCACTCTATATGTATTAAAGATATGGCTGGCTTATTAAAGCCTTATGTAGCCGAAGAGCTGATCACCAAGATTAAAGCGAGCACAGATATTCCGTTAGCATTGCATTGCCATGCAACCACAGGATTAAGCCTTGCAACTCATCAAAAGGCGATTGATTCAGGTATTGATATTCTTGACTCTGCAATTTCTTCAATGTCTATGACTTATGGGCATACGCCAACTGAGACATTGGTATCAATTGTTGAAGGCGAATCAAGAGATACTGGCTTAGACCTGCCAAAACTTGCTGAAATATCTGCTTACTTCCGTGAAGTACGTAAAAAATACGCTCAATTCGAGGGCGAATTAAAAGGTGTTGATCCACGTATCCTTATAGCTCAGGTTCCTGGTGGCATGTTAACTAATATGGAAAGCCAACTAAAACAGCAAGGTGCTGCAGATAAGATGGATGAAGTATTACAAGAGATCACCTCTGTTCGTAAAGATCTTGGTTATATTCCTTTAGTAACTCCAACGTCACAAATTGTCGGTACACAAGCTGTTATCAATGTATTGATGGGCGAGCGTTATAAGAATGTTACCAAAGAAACCGCTGGTGTTTTGAAAGGTGAGTACGGTGCAACGCCTGCACCGATGAATGCTGAACTACAGGAAAAAGTGTTGGATGGTAAAACGCCGATCACATGTCGTCCTGCAGATAATATCCCACCTGAAATGCAAGCAATACAGGCTGACTTCAAAAAATTAGCGACTGAAAAAGGCATAAAAGTAGCGGATCAAGAGATTGATGATGCACTTATCTATGCATTATTTCCTGAAATTGGTCTTAAATTTTTAGAAAACCGTAATAACCCTGATGCTTTTGAACCTGTACCAACAGCTGCAGATGTTCAAGCGCCTGCTAGTCAGCCAGTTCAGGCTAAAGCAACCCAAGTTGAAACCTATTCTGTAGCCGTTGATGGACAATTGTTTAATGTACAAGTTGGTCCTGAAGGCAGTATTGAAGGGATCCAAGCAGCTGCTCCTCAACAAATGACTGCAGCTGCGCCTGCTGTTGCTGCAACTCCTACTCAAGCAGGAGAAGATTTACCTGCACCTTTAGCGGGTAATATTTTTAAAGTATTGGTTACCGAGTCAGAGCACGTCAACGAAGGGGATGTATTACTGGTTATGGAAGCGATGAAGATGGAAACTGAAATACGCGCTCCAAAATCAGGTCTAATACAATCTGTTTTAGTTAAAGAAGGCCAATCAGTATCAGTGGGTCAAGCACTGTTTACAATCGCTTAAGGAAGAGAAAGTGGACGGATTAATTACACTTTGGAAAGATACTGGTATAGCGAACTTTGCTTGGCCGGATCTCGTTATGATTGTCGTAGGTTGTTTATTATTATACCTCGCGATCGTTCGTAAATTTGAGCCCTTATTATTATTACCTATCGGTTTTGGTGCGATTTTAGCTAATATTCCTAATGCAGGTTTTAATGACCCAGGCGGCATTCTCTACTATATCTATCATATTGGTATTGAAACGGGTGTATTCCCGCTAATTATCTTTATGGGAGTAGGTGCTTTAACCGACTTTGGTGCTCTGATTGCTAACCCTAAAATGTTATTTTTAGGTGCAGCGGCTCAATTTGGTATTTTTGCTACCTTATTTGGTGCAATATTACTGAATTTATTGCCAGGTTTTGAGTTCACATTACAAGATGCATCAGCAATCGCGATTATTGGTGGTGCTGATGGTCCTACGGCTATCTTCTTAGCGTCGAAACTCGCACCTGATTTACTTGGTCCGATTGCCGTAGCTGCATACTCTTATATGGCATTAGTTCCTTTAATTCAGCCACCTATAATGCGTGCATTAACGAC
>JBALXF010000407.1:0-270 GCA_036961085.1 Psychromonas sp. | reverse complement strand
GTGCTATTGATGACAATTCTGTTTTTACCTGCCGCAACACCATTAATTGGTATGTTCTGTTTAGGTAACTTGATGCGTGAATCTGGTGTTGTTGAGCGTTTAAGTAATACGGCTCAAAATGAACTTATTAATATCGTAACTATATTCTTAGGTTTAGGCGTAGGCTCAAAACTATCTGCAGATAAGTTTTTAAACTTAGAAACGCTGGGTATTTTATTACTTGGAGCAGTTGCCTTTTCTATTGGTACTGCATCTGGCGTATTGATGGCT
>JBALXF010000406.1:0-3346 GCA_036961085.1 Psychromonas sp. | reverse complement strand
AAGTAAAGAGCAGGTGCTTCAACGTAATCAATACCTTAAAGGTTTGACGCCTAAATTGTGGTGTTATGCATGCGAACAAATTGATATTGCAGTTAAGAAAGGGTGGTTAGTTGAATAAGAGAAATCACATTTTTTTCATCCATTATTTAATAGCGACTAAAGTACTTTTAGTGTATGAATTATTGAGTTAATGGCTAGTTTTTATATCCTAATTGTACTTTCTCATTAATTATTATTGCGTTTATTTACTAAGCTGTAGGTAGATGCAATTCTATATATTCCCTCTCCTCTATTCCCTTTCCCAACATTATATTTTCTTCCTCTTTTTATTGATATTTGTGTATAAATTAATTAAACACTAAGAAAGTCACACTATATGTAGGGACTTACTGCTACAGTTATTTTAAAGTATTAATCATTTTTACTATAGGTAGAGAGATGCCCAAAATAACTTATCTACTATTAACTCTGTTATTTGTTATTGCGCAACCAGTATTTGCTCTACAGAGTGCCTTTCAAATAGTACAAAAATCAGATCAACAAATGCGTGGCGATTCTAGTTATAGCGAGATAACTATGAATATTATTCGTCCAGATTGGACTCGTAGTATGAGCATGAAAAGCTGGACAAAAGGTCAAGATTTATCCTTAGTATTAATAACCTCCCCAGCTAAAGACAAGGGTAGTGCATCATTAAAGCGGCAAAAAGAAATGTGGAATTGGATCCCAAATATTGAGCGTATTATTAAAATAGCACCTTCCATGCTAGGACAATCATGGATGGGATCTGACTTTACCAACGACGACCTTATTAACCAATCCTCTATCGTAGTCGACTACGAGCATAAGATGATTTCCAGTGAAATCATTGATAATGATGAGAGTTATATTATTGATGCAATTGCTAAACCAGAAGCTCCTGTGGTGTGGAGCAAAGTGCGCATCTGGATTTCTAAACAGACCTATTTACAACGTAAAGTAGAATTTTATGATGAGTTTGATGAGTTAGTTAATACCTTACAAACTTATGATATTAAAGATTTAGGTGGCCGTAAAATAGCAACACGTATGGAGATGCGCCCTGCAGATAAACCTGGAAATAAAACCGAGATGCTCACCCATCAAGCTGCATTTAACTTTACTCTTGATGATGCCTTTTTTTCCCTGCAGCAGATGAAAAACTTGCGCGACTAAATATGCTAAGTTGAGAGTGTCTGATAAATATGGTGTGAATTAATATTCAGAGAAAATATATTATTGTGTGAAAAATTAGTTGGGTAACTATGTTAATAAAATTAGCTTGGAGAAACATTTGGCGGCAAAAGCGGCGTACTTTGTTAACTGCTTCAGCACTTGCATTGGCTTTAGTATTATCTTTGCTGATGCGCAGTATTCAGGAAGGAAGTTTCAGTACTAATATCGAAAATATAGCGCGATTATCTACTGGACTAATTCAACTACAACACCCGCAGTTTAAAGACAGTCAAAGTATCGATGATCTATTACCTCAATCCCTTTCTTTTATAGAATATGCGCAACAACACCCTTACATAGCAACCGTTTTACCACGCATTGAATCTTTTGCTTTAGCAGCAGCTACGGATAAATCGAAAGGCGTGATGATTTCAGGTATTGATCCACAAAAAGAAGAAGTCTATTCCCATCTTTCAGAAAAATTGATCGCAGGTAACTATTTCAGTGCCGACACCATAATACCTTTGCATCAGCAAATTTTAATTGCCGAAGGGTTAGCTGCACAATTAGGTGTGACACTTGGTGATGAAGTCGTTCTTTATGGACAAGGTTATCGAGGACAAACGGCAGCGGGTTTATATCTGGTTCATGGTATTTTATATTTTCCGATGAAAGAACTTAATAACCAACTGTTATATATGCCACTCCAATCGGCACAACAGCTTTATAGCACAGGTGGTTTAGTGACATCTTGGGTTCTACATACCAAGAAGTTTAAGCAAGTTGAACAGGTAACTGCTGATTTGCAATTATTTTATGCTAAGGATGTCAGTGTTAGAAACTGGCAGGATTTATCGCCAGATTTAGCACAACAAATTTTTATGGATCGTAATAGTGGGTTATTCCTGATGTATTTACTGTACGGCATTGTCGGGTTTGCATTATTTTCCACTTTATTGATGATGACCCTAGAGCGGCAGCGAGAATTTGCAGTGATGTTAGCGACTGGCCTATTAAGATCCAAATTAATTATATTGATTAGTATTGAATCTTCCATTATTGGCTTATTTGGTATCTGTCTTGGCCTTGTGATCGTCTTGCCGATATTAATTTGGTTATTCTTTAATCCTATTACCTTAAGTGGTGAAACAGCGCAGATGATGTTGGATATGGGGTATAAACCGATTATTCCAGTTTTATTAGATCCATTATTATTTATACACCAAGTAATGATAGTGCTGGTTTTATTAGTGTTTTGCTTGATTTATCCGATGTGGCGACTTTATAAGATGGACCTAGTCAGTGCATTAAAAGGCGGGGCGCATGCGAATTGATTTGTTGCCTCAAAGAGGACTGTAATTTATGTTGCTAAAGCTTGCTTGGCGTAATTTATGGCGCAATAAACTAAGAACTAGCATTGTATTAGGGGCAATGATATTTGGTTTATTAGGGGTAACCTTGATGATCGGTTTTATGAATGGCATGGTAGATAACATGATCAGCAATGCCATTAATTGGCAGACTAGCCATTTACAAATTCATCAAAAAACTTACCCAGACGATCCCAAAATCAGTAAAACCTTAGTGGCACAAGAAAGCTTGCAAAAGTTGTTGGATGACATCCCTGAGGTTAAGGTGTGGGCTGCTCGGCATATGTTACAAGGCATGATTGCTTCGGCGCGAAGTAGCCGCGGTATCACTATCAAAGGTATTGATCTAAAAAAAGAAAACTTAATTACCCCAATAGCAAAGAATATTGTAGAGGGGCAGTGGTTAAATGATCAAGGTCGCAATCCTATCTTAGTGTCGAGCAAAATAGCACAGCGTTTGAAACTACGCTTAGGCTCTAAAGTAGTGCTCACTTTTACTAATCAAACTGGCGAAGTAAGTGGTTCAGCTTTTCGAATACGTGGTATTTTTAAAACACCTTCGAGTGTCTTTGATGAAATGAATGTATTGGTACGTAAATCTGATTTGAAAATTTTAACCGAGTTATCAGGGGATCATGAAATAGCGGTGTTACTAAAAGATATCAAACAACTTAATGCATTTAAATTAAAGTTAAATAACAAACTCAATGCACAAAATATCCTGCGTGACTGGTCACAAATACAGCCCATGCTTTCTGCAATGTCGGCGAGCATGGCATCCT
>JBALXF010000405.1:0-3358 GCA_036961085.1 Psychromonas sp. | reverse complement strand
TATGTTTTGTTCATTGGTTGGTGTAGAGGCAAGACAGCGAACCTGACTTTCTGGCTCAAATGCATGGGATGAGAATGAAAAACTGTATAAAAAGAACATGATAAGGGAAATTACAATTTTCGACATACGTCTTCCTTAAAGTCACTAACACATTTCAATATCGTTATAAATAACTTTAGTTCGCAATGCGACGCAGATCAACACAGACCACTCAATTAAATTATTTTGAAAATAAAAAAGACAGGTTTACGATTGATTTATATGACTTTAATTAGAAAGAGAGATTGTAAAAATGAAGAAATACACGCGGGATTTGACAGATACCTGATGATATTATCATTAGTTTAAAAACATTAAATGCTAACTAATGACGGATATTTAGGCTTTTAAATACTATTGGCATTATCTTTGATTTCAGCATGAATCTTAGTATCGTATATTTTTCGAGTTAACTCATCGAAACGACTCAAACAAAGTACTTCAAAACTATTCCTATCTAGCTTTAATAATTTAAATTTACTTTGTTGTTGCGCTTCAAATATCACCTGAACCTGCCATATTGGCAACATTTTAGACTCAAGCAAACTGTATCTGTACATTTCGTTATAATACAGAAACATAGATTTATCTTTTATTGAGGTGGCAATATCAGCACATAATTGATAATTAGCTAGCGCACGTCCAGAGGTTTTTAAATCGTCATTATTATTTATTTCAGCATTAACCTCTTTGTTATTGAGAACTGTAAAAGTAAATATAAAAAGAATTGCTGAAATTTTGTTCATCGTACCTCCATAATAAAAAAAGAGACATAAAGTCTCTTCATAAGGATATTTTAAAGCTAGGATTAAGCAAGTGCTTGCTCAAAATCAGCGAGTAAATCATCCGTATTTTCGATGCCAATAGAACAACGGATCATGGTTTCGCTAATTCCCATTGCTTGCCTTGTTTGCAGCCCCATCTCGTGATAAATAGTCGGTGCAACAGGTAAAGCTAAGGTACGATTATCGCCAAGGTGAGTAGCACTGATGACCACTTGTAATTTATTTAAAAGCTCACAACAATCTTCAGTTTCGATTAAATCAAAACTTAGCATAGCACCAAATTTTTTAAATAAGCGTTTTGCTGTTTCATGTTGAGGGTGGTTTTGTAAACCAGGGTAATAGACTTTAGCAACCTTAGGATGTTGCTCTAAATATTCAGCTAACGCTAACGCATTATCACATTGACGCTGCATGCGTAATTCAATTGTTTCACTACCAACGGAAATAAGATGCGCAGTTTGAGAACTGATACATGCGCCCATATCACGTAGCCCTTTTTTCTTAATTTGGCTCATTCCCCACATGCGACTATCGCCAGTGCGGTAAGCATCAAAAATATTTGGGTAAGTTTCCCAATTATATAGACCCGTGTCAGTCACACTGCCACCTAATGCATTACCATGCCCTGCTACGTATTTAGACAGAGAGGTAACAATCAAGCTTGCTTTAGCAGCTTTTGCATCAAATAAGTAGCTAGAGGTTAGCGTGTTATCTACGACATAAACTAACTTTTCAGCTTCACAAAAGTCACCAATTTCATCTAATGCACTAATTTGTGTTGCAGGGTTTGCAATTGTTTCAACAAACACCATACGTGTATTTTTTTGTTGTGCCGCTTTAATTTCATTGATATCAGTGGCATCAACATAGCTAACTTCAATACCATAACCTTCAAGTGTGCCAATCATACTATTTGTATTACCAAATAAATAACGACTGCAGATTAGGTGATCGCCACTTTTTAGCAAGGTTAAAAAAGTAGTCACTATTGCAGACATTCCACAAGAAAACACTAGCGTGGCAATGCCTTTATCCATTTGCTTTATTTTATGCTGCAATGCATCAATGGTAGGAGTCGATGAACGAGCGTATGCGTGGCCGGCTTTGGTTCCTTGGAAAACGTCAATTAAACCTTGAACATCTTCAAAACCATAAGGAACTGAATTATGAATAGGCGCATGTATAGCACCATGTTCTAAATCTAGTAAACGATCTGAATGCACAACTGTTGTGGTAAATCCTTTCTCTAACATCAAAGTTCCTTGGATAGATTGCAAATAGTATAATACAATTAGTATACATAGATATATCGCTAAGTTAAAAGTCAATATATTGTATTTTTATGCTTTATTACCCTACATTATGCCCCACGGGGCTCAAGCTCGGTTTTTATCAAACCATGGCAGTTCTACGTTGCAACAATCGAAAAGGGAATAACCATTTGAGAATTAAAGTCTTTTATTTAATTCTACCGATAGAGGATTAACCAAGTTAAATCTCGAAAGGCCCTCATGTCGTGCCTTGTTCTGGTTACCTAGCTTGTGCCTGATAAAGCATCTTGAGGTAACATGGGTATATTATCGACAAAAAAGCCCTGATAACGTTTTATCAAGGCTTTGTGTGTTATCTATCATTAACTCGATAGTCGCTGAATATCTATGCAAAATCCATATTTATAATTAATTAAGTATCTTGGTTAATTCGGCTAGCTACCGCGCCTTGTTGAACTTTATATTTTGCATCTACACGTTTGTTATAAGGACGTGCAGCAGGTGCAGAAAGCACTTCAAAGTTTAAAGCGCCAATGGTCATTTTAGGACGTAATGCTAGCGGTAATTTACCACTGTTATAAAATTCTAAAACAATCTTACCTGACCAGCCTGGATCAATTCGGTGAGCTGTAACATGCACCATCAAGCCTAAACGCGCTAACGATGAACGCCCATCTAACCAACCAACAACATTATCTGGTAACGTCACATCTTCATAGGTAACGGCTAATGCCAGCTCTCCTGGGTGTAAGAAAAACGCTTCTTTTTCAGGAACTATAATCACATCACTCATTACTTTTTCAAGTGAAGCAGAAACCTCTTCTTTCGGGCCAGACAGATCAATATAAGGCGTAGTGTGTTCACTGAACACTCTGAATTCATTACCTAAACGTATATCAACACTAACACCTGAAATTGCCGATTGAGCAGGACGAGGAGTTATTATTATCTTTCCTTCATCTAAATATTCTTCAATATGGGTATCGCACAAACGCATTGTATTACTCCTGATAGGCACTGTGATTCATTAATTTAGCAGCATCATAGCATTTCATATCGTGAAATAATTAACTTTATAGGGTGCGCTAAATAAAATTGAAATGAAGGGCCATAGATAGTAATTAAGCTGTATTTTTATTCATGCATAAGGATATTTTGAGATAAGTATTTAAGGCAAGTATTTAAGATGCTATTTAAAATGGAATTTAAGGAGGTATTTATACCAAATCCACTAATTTCCTACTCATTTATGCTGGATAAAAT
>JBALXF010000404.1:0-3378 GCA_036961085.1 Psychromonas sp. | reverse complement strand
GTAGTTGTTACAGTAGGTTCACCACTAGGGCAAGCGATTAACCAAGCACAAATCGGTCAAGAGGTGAGTGTTAATATTACTGACAATCTGATTAGTTATGAAATTATGGAAATTTATTGAGACTGCTCGCTAAAGGCTTATAATAAAAGCCTTAGGGTTCAATGCCCGAGTTGTAACTGTTGAATAAATTCAATGCTTACTTTTTAACTATCAAATCGCATGGAGCGCTCGTGGCTAACGATATTTTTAAAACTTTAGACTTAAATTTATTACGTATATTTATTGTTCTATCGCAAGAAAAGAACATGCGTAAAGCGTCTCAAAAAATGTATGTATCTCAGCCTGCCATTAGCCAATCGTTGCAAAAGTTAAGAGCCAAGCTTGGGGATGAATTGTTCATAAAAGTAAGCTCTGGGCTTGAACCAACAGCCTTCGCTGAAGAACTCTATGAACAAATTTTGCCACACTTTGATGCACTACATACTATTCTAGACAACTCACAGGACTTTATTCCAGAAAAGCTCGACTCAACATTGAGAATAGCGTTATCACCGGTCGTATTATCTACATTATGTGGTTCTTTGTTTTACAAAATAAGAGAGCTCGCTCCCCTTGCTAATATAGAGTTAGTTTCATGGACAAGTGCAACACTAGATGAGATTCAAAAGGGGGATACATTAATTGCAATTAACCATGATATTCAGATGCAAAGTAAAGAGATTTACAGTAAAAATCTGGTTACTTTAACGGGACGTGTAATCGTCAGGAAAAATCATCCAATCAAAAAACCTATCTGCCAAATAAATGAATTTGAAAATGTAGAGATCGCATCTGTGATTAATCCTGGATGGAATGATAACAGAGTGGTTGCGGGGGAGATCCTAGACAGTCATGGTATTCAATATAAGGTAGGTTTTCGCTCAGAGCTTGTTATGGCTATTATTGATGTGCTTCGTCATACCGATATGTATATGCCAGACTCAAATATCTTTCCAGTTAACTTATATCCTGATTTAAGGGCGATTGATATCCGCATTGATGATGAGCCCTATCACTATCCGATTCAAAGTTATTACCATACAAAAAATAGAAATAGCCCGGTTATTAATTGGTTAAATGATCTTATTACTACAGTGCTTGAAGATCAGATAGCCGCTAATAAGTAATACTTATGATTGATATATAAATTAGTGATTAGATATAAGTCACAGTTCTCAATAAAATCCTCCCATCTGACAAGCAGTCAACCATGTATCTAGGGAAAGGATATTAATTATTGAGGCACTATCATGCAAAAATTAAAACTACTTTTTATTTTTATTCCATTCCTTTCAAGCTTTTCATTTGCAGCTGAAGACGTATCTGGTCATCGAGTCGGTGCTGGTTACAATAAAGTTAAAGACGTTACTTACAGCGATTATTCGTATACTCGTGGTACAGGTATTCAATTAGAGTACGGATATGACATAAACAAAGTATTTGGTTTAAACGTAGCTTTTGCTACTCATAACGAAAATGCTGCAGGATTAGATCTAGATGGATTTAGCTTCAAGTTAAATAGTGATATTGGTTATACTTTTGTCTTTGATTCTTTTTCTATCAAACCTTATGGCGCAATTGGTCTTATCAACTTACATGAAGAGTATTCATATGGATCACTTGATTATAGCGGTTCAGAATCATCACTAACGTTAGGTATTGGTACACGAGCGGTGATTAACAAACACTTTTATGCTGATATTCGTTATGACATCACTGCTCTTGAACACGTTGATTTAGATATACTTTCTTTCACTGTTGGTTATAAATTTTAGTTAAACCGATAATTCCTAAGCGAAAGAGATCATTATATGAAACGTTTATTATTCCTTTTATTGTTGGCATCTGGATCTGTATCCGCTGAAAAAAGTCAAAACAGAATTCACTTGTCGCCAAGTATAAAAATAAGTGAGTTCCGAGGCGCTGATATCCAGCTTGGTTTGACCGATGTATGGACGCTCGATGCGGTATATTTGAGTTATGGCGAAAGCTGGAATGACGCTGATCGATACGATGAAAAAGCACGTTTTTATCGAGTTGGCTTACAACATATGTTTGAGCATATCCCCAATGCTGGATTTCAAGCCGAAATTGGTATGGCAACTTACAAAGGGGATAAATACTCAAACAATGTTGCTGAAACAAAAGAAAGCTTAGGGTTAAGTATCGCTGGCGCTTATGTATATCAAATCAATCCTAACTTAGGTTTTAGAAGTGGCTTTGATTACAGTATATTTGGCCAAGAGAAAACTCATATTTATTATGGTGATAGCCTATTAAGCTTTAACCTCGGATTCTTGCTTCGCTTTTAAAGCACTAGCACATAACTGATAATAGATTACGCTGCACTTATTGTTATCAGTTATTAAAGCTCTATTAAGGAGGGGACTTAGCTTTAGAATGTCAGACTCTTTTTACAACCTTACAACCTTACAAATTAATCGCATGATTAGTTTCACTAACACCAGCAAGGTATTAGTGAAATCTATTTACTGATAAACAATGTCGTTTTTAATATAGATGATTTCTACACGGCGGTTCTTAATGCGGCCCGCTAGGGTTTTATTCGAAGCGATTGGATTTTTCTCACCTTGCCAGCCAGTATCAATCACTTTTTCATTTACACCCTGTTTAATCAAATAATCTCGCACCGCTTCTGCACGTTTTTTGGAAAGCTTGAGGTTATAAGCCTCAGGGCCACTAGTATCGGTATACGCTACTATTTTTACACTGATTTCTACATGACTCGCAGACATTTTTTTAGCTAATTTTGTCAAGGCACTGCTATCGCTGATTTCTGCGCTATCAAACTTAAATAATGTGCTGCTATTCAGTGTTGTAGGCACAACCACTGGTTCGGGTGGTGGCACAACTTTAGCGGGCTTAGCTTTACCAAATTTATAATTGATACCCACATTAAACTCATACAGATCATCCTCGGTATTGGGCACATCACCAATCAAGCGATAACCCGTATCTAACTCTAATTTGGGTGATATCTGGTATTTAAGGCCGATGCCCCCGCTAAGGTTTAAGTCATTACCAATAAAGCTGTTGCCCACTTTTGCGTACAGGGCAACACGGTCTGAGACATGGTAACGGCCCATTAGATAAGTTGAAAAAGCGATCAGTTTCCTTTTTAAAAATACAGTAAAAATTTAGGCCATTAAGAGTGATTTTGCTTAATTATTGGAAAATATATGTGACATTTTTTATATATTTGTAGATTTTTAACTTCTTATGTTGGTCTATCTTGATTCTTTATGTATTCCTTTAGCCCCTCACCGTCTGTTATTAGGCAGTATGAACGTGATCAGACTCGCCCCCGAACTCTAAAAG
>JBALXF010000403.1:0-3383 GCA_036961085.1 Psychromonas sp. | reverse complement strand
CACTCTGCAAAACGGCTTAAGGTTTCACGTGCATTTTCGTGATAAACCAAGGTCGCGTGTACTGCTGTGATACCACTTGCTTTAAGTGTTTGAAAATACTCTCTGCTCCAATTGCAATACTGCAATCCATCAATCACAATCTGTTTTTGATACATAATATTTCCTTACTTTCATTCTCTGTTTTCAACAGATAACTTAATTAGAAATGTTAACTGGCAACTTTAACTAATAGCTTGTTAACTAGCAGCCCCAACTGCTAGTTAACGATGCTAGTTATTATCTGACCATTAATAAGGGCGTTGATAAGCGGTTTTAACCACTGTGTAAAACTCTTTTGCGTACTGCCCTTGCTCTCTTGGTCCAAAACTCGATTCTTTACGACCACCAAATGGCACGTGGTAATCTGTCCCAGCTGTTGGCAAGTTGACCATCACACAGCCTGTTTCCGCTTGCTGTTTAAACAAGGCACTGCTGCGTAAACTTTGCGTGATAATGCCGCCAGTTAAACCAAAACGGGTATCATTAACCGTTGCAATGCCTTCTTCTAAGTCGGCAACACGGATAATGCTCGCCATCGGTGCAAACACTTCTTCTTGATTTACTTCCCAGCTATTTTTGGTATTCAGTAACAGTGTTGGCGACATGTAATAACCTTCATATTCAAGGTTTAGTCGCTCGCCACCAAAACCGATTTCAGCGCCACTTTGCGTTGCGCTTTTAAGCCATGCAAAATTTGATGCAAGTTGTTTATCATCAACCACAGGCCCCATGAAAATACCCTCTTGCAAAGCATGTCCAACCTTTAACTCACCCATACGTTTGATTAGCGCTTCAACATAAACATCATGTACTTTATCGGTCACCACTAAACGCGATGACGCAGTACATTTTTGACCAGCACCAGAGAATGAACCAGCAATAGTGGCTTCAACTGCGATTTGAATATCTGCATCGTCGGCAATCAATAGTGCATTTTTACTGCCCATTTCTAATTGACTGCGAATGAAGTTTGGCGCGGTAGCTGTGGCAACTTTACGGCCTGTTTCAACAGAGCCGGTAAAGCTCACACCATTAATTTGTTTACTATTAATGAGTGCATTACCAACTTGCGAACCATTACCTAGCACTAGGTTAAATGTGCCTGCTGGCATACCTTGACGGTGAATAATTTCACTCAATGCAACCGCACTTGCTGGGGTTAAGTTTGCAGGTTTCCAGATAACACTATTACCAAACGCAAGTGCAGGTGCTATTTTCCACGCAGCCGTTGCAGTCGGGAAATTCCACGGTGAAATAATGGCAATCACGCCAACCGCTTCACGGGTCACTTCTACTGAAACACCTGGTCTCACTGAATTGGCGCTATCACCAATTTGGCGTAATACTTCAGCGGCAAAATATTGGAAAAACTGACCAGCACGATAAATCTCGCCACGCCCTTCCATAAATGGTTTGCCTTCTTCTCTTGATAATAAACGTCCAAGCTCATCACAACGTGCAATCAGTTCATCACCAATCGCTTGCAAAACTGCTTGTTTACGCTCAAGCGGTGTTTTTTCCCATTCTGGCTGCGCCTGTTTTGCAGCGGCAATGGCCTGCTCAACTTGTGCTTCACTTGCTTGTGCAAAGTGGCCTATCGTTTCACTGATATCAGAAGGGTTAATATTAGCGATCGTGCTAATACCAGACTGCCATTCTCCGGCAATATAAAGGGATTTTTCAGCATTGATATTCTGTGCTTGCGTTGTCATGTTACTTTCCTTGTTTCTGTCTTTAACATTTATTAGGTGACAAATTGGCGATAATTAGCTGTCTGCTTAGGTTGATTTTTCAGCCCTTAGCTGCTCATTTATCAGATTGAACAGCTGCATATACCACCAATTCAACTAGCATCTCTTCTCTAGCAAGTCCGGCAACAACTATTGCTGCACGGTTTGGATAAGGCGCGTTAAAATATTCTGCATAAACTTTATTAACGGTTGCTAGGTAGTCTCGATCGGTGACGTAAATTAGCACCTGCAGAACAGAATCTAAAGATTCATCAGCCGAGTTTAAGGTGTGGACGAGGTTATCAAGTGTTTGACGAGTTTGGGCTTCGATGCCACCAGCAACCACAGCACCGGTTTGGTCAATTGGAATTTGTGCGGTATACAAGGTGCCATTATTAACAACCGCCCATTCAAGCGGGGCTTTAGAGGCAAAAAGCGCAGTTTTTACTGCTTGTTTTTTAGTTGTACGCTCTGTTGTACGATCTAAGGTTTGATTCATTTTTATCGCTCTCCTTGTGAAGGTGGAAAGATACTAACCTTTGACTAACGATAAATATAACGGTAAATTTCGGTCACTTGATAAGAAAAACTTATCACTTAGCTCAAAACATAGCCACAATGGGGCAATCAAAGGAAAATACTGATGAGTATTAAGATCCAACAATTGAAACATTTTATTTTAGTGGTCGAAGCCGGTGGATTTCGAGCGGCAGCAGAACGCGCTAATCGCTCGCAAGCGGCGCTTTCAACTTCGATAAAAGAGCTTGAGCGCATCTTAGGACAATCACTGTTTGAGTCTGGCAATAAATCAACACTGACCCCCTATGGTGAAATATGCTTACCCCGAGTTAAGCAGTTTATCAATGTTTACAACACCTTAGATTATGACTTGCGCGCTGCTGCCGCTGGGAAACAAGGACGAGTGCGAATAGCAAGTGTGCCCTCTGTTGCGGCTAAGTTGATCCCGAGTGTATTAGGCGTTTTTTATGAGAAATACCCTAACGTAGAGGTGAGTTTAATTGATGATAATGCCGCAGGCGTAGAGGCAAGGCTGCTGTCAGGCGATGTCGATTTAGCCTTGGGCAACTGTTCTCATGTTGATGATAAAAATATTGAATTTACCCCTTTAATTTCAGATCCGATTGGCGTTGTTTGTTTAAAAGACAATCCGCTTGCCGTTCATACAGACGGAGTTGAATGGCGTAAATTATTAGAACAACCTTTTATTAGAAATGGGACTTGTGTGTTACTTGACCCTACTCCCGCGCGCCTACTTAGTGAAAAAGCCATTTGCTCAGTAGAGAATATCACCTCTTTATTCTCGGTATTAGAGCTAGGTATTGGTGTTACTACACTACCTAAATTGGCATTTCCAAGCAATGCAACAAACTTGGTTTGGATACCCTTGCTTGATCCATTAATCGAGCGACAAATTGGCATCTTCCGTTTGGTCGATAAGATAATGTATCCGCAAGCTTTTGCTTTTCATGAGTTATGTATTCAGTACCTTAATAATTCAGAACAGGCATAAAAATGGCAAGTCCTTGTCCTTTAAGTATTAATGATGACTTGATTAGATTATATTGACTAACAATGATGGATTTTCAATGCTTG
>JBALXF010000402.1:0-3385 GCA_036961085.1 Psychromonas sp. | reverse complement strand
CTATTGTCCACCCGATATTTATCCGAGCAGCTTGTATCTGTCTGCGTGTTGATTACAGTAACTTTATTTTAAGATCTAAGTTTTAACTTCACTGCCTTCGGCACAGTTTATATATAAGCTATGTATAAGCCCCTTTCTTTTTCAGCCCACAATGACTTTGCTGCGTGCTGAAATTATTCGTTTATTTCTATTTTTATGTCTCAAAGTGAGATTTTTAATCAAGAAATATACATTTTATTGCCAAAACATTATCAAAACCTATCTCAGATCAATAGTTGACTAAAACACTATGGTATTTTCCTTTCCAATTTAGAAAATTAACATTTTCATAACCTTATTTAACATATGGTTATTGATTTTCTGTGTAACTAATTTATTATTTTAGAGGCTATTTATGTTTTGTATTCAATGTGAACAAACAATTCGAACTCCTATAGGCGACGGTTGTTCATACACTCAGGGTATGTGTGGTAAAACTGAAGAAGTCTCAGATCTGCAAGATGTACTGATTTATGCGCTACAAGGCACCTCTTTTTATGCACAAAAAGCACGTGAATTTGACATTATCAGCCCAGAAATAGATGCTTTTGTACCTAAAGCTTTTTTTGCGACCCTTACTAATGTTAATTTTGAAGCTGACCGTATTGTTGGTTATGCTCGCCTAGCACAAACTTACCGTGAGCAATTAAAAGCAAAATATGAAACAGCTTGCCTAGTTGCTGGAAAAGCACCTGCGGAGCCAAGTGCAGCTGCATTATTTGAGCTGGCAAGTGATTACACAGGCTTGCTTGCACAAGCTGAAAGTGTCGCGGTAAACCGTGGCAAAGAACTTGTTAACGAAGATATCATGGGCTTACGTTTACTTTGTTTATATGGCCTTAAAGGCGCTGCTGCTTATATGGAGCATGCGTATATCCTTGGTCAAACAAATGAACAGGTTAGTGCTGAATTCCACCAAATTTTCGCATGGTTAGCGACTGATTCTGATGAACTAGGTAAATTGCTTGAAACAAGCATGGCGATTGGTACTTTGAACTACAAAGTGATGGAAATGTTAGATTTAGGAGAAACCACTAAGTTTGGTCATCCGACACCGACTCAAGTGAATGTTAAGCCGGTTCAAGGTAAAGCAATTCTGGTTTCTGGTCACGATCTTTGCGATCTTGAAATGATACTGAAACAGACTGAAGGTACTGGGATCAACGTTTACACTAACGGTGAAATGCTACCTGCACATGGTTATCCTGAACTGAAAAAATATGCACATCTTGTTGCCAACTACGGTAGTGCGTGGCAAAACCAACAGAAAGAATTCGCTTCTTTTCCTGGTCCAATTGTGATGACTTCAAATTGTTTAATCGATCCTAATGTTGGTGATTATGCCGATCGTATATTTACCCGCAGTATTGTCGGATGGCCTGGTGTACCGCATATTGAAGGTGAAGATTTCAGTGAAGTCATTAAATGTGCACAAAAAATGGATGGCTTTAGATATTCAGAAATTCCACATGAAATCACCGTTGGTTTTGGTCGTAATGCGTTAATGAATGCCGCTCCAGCGGTAATTGAGCAAGTAAAATCAGGCAATATCCGTCATTTCTTTCTCGTTGGCGGTTGTGATGGTGACAAGGAAGAGCGTAGTTACTACACCGATTTAACCAAAGCAATTCCGAAGGATTGTTTAATTCTGACATTAGCTTGCGGTAAGTTTAAATTTAATAAACTTAATTTTGGTGATATCAATGGTATTCCACGTCTATTAGATGTTGGTCAGTGCAATGATTCTTACTCAGCGATTCAATTGGCACTCGCATTGGCTAAAGAGTTTGATTGTGGTGTAAACGAGTTACCTTTAAGCCTTGTATTAAGCTGGTTTGAGCAAAAAGCGATTGTGGTGTTATTAACATTGTTATCACTAGGGGTGAAAAATATCCGTGTTGGTCCAAGCAAACCTGCATTCTTAACAGATAACCTGCTTCACGTACTTAATGAAAAATTTGGTCTGACATTAATTACGGATGTTGAGTCTGATTTACAAACAATGTTAGCGAAATAATTTTCAGTAGTACATAAACCGGTTAGCTCTGCTGGGCTAACCGATATTGAAAAAAAAGAAAAGAGAAAAAATATGCCAACCCATTCGAGTGCATTTGAGCCAATAATCTGTATTAAACGTATTGATGAAACAAGAGATAGCGCCACCTTTGAATTTAAAAAGCTGGATGAAAGTTTTTTTGAATACAAGGCAGGACAATTCTTAACTTTTGAAGTTGATGTTGCCGGTGAGACTGAATACCGAGCTTATTCCTTATCATCTTCACCATCGCGTCCTGAATCAGCCGCAGTTACCATTAAACGAGTGCCTGGAGGTAAGGTTTCAAATTACTTGCTCGATCATCTACAAGCAGGTATCGCTTTACCTGCGATGGCTCCAGCGGGTGAATTTACCTTGCAAGATAATCCTGCTACATCTGAATTACTATTGATGAGTGCTGGTAGTGGTATCACTCCCTGTATTTCGATGGCACGTTGGTTGTTAGATACAAAACAAGAAGTGAATATTCACTTTATTTATAGTGCTCGCAGTCGTTCTGATGTGATAATGGATAACGATTTACTTGAGTTAGCGGCTTTACATAACAATTTTCGTTTAACCCGTGTGATCGAAACAACGCACAATCCTGACGATATTCAAGGTATGTTAAATGCAACTATCTTTGACGAATTAGTACCAGAAATTCAAGGTAGAACTATTTTTACCTGTGGTCCCGCGCCGTATATGCAAGCTGTTGAACAGATTGCACTGCAAAGTGGTTTTGATATGGAGTTTTTCCATAAAGAAAGCTTTGTCGCGACTAATGATAACAAAGAAACCCCTGATTCTGGCGTTAGTTATCAAGCCGTTGCACCTCAATATGGTAAAAGTTTTGAAATTACAGCTAATAAAAGCCTACTTGAATCATTAGAAGCCGCTGGTGTACCAGTGATCGGTGCTTGTCGCTCGGGTGTTTGTGGTTCATGTAAATGTAAAGTGACGGGTGAAGTTGAAACTAGCAGTCAAGCAACATTAACGGCAGAGCAGATTTCCCAGGGTTATGTACTAAGTTGCAGCACCAAAGCATCTTCTGATTTAGTGGTTGAGCTTTAATCTTAAAACAACAAGGTTAAGTGCCATCTGGCGTCAGAAAAGTAGAAATACGTTTACCTGATTTTTCTGAAAGTTTAAAAGATACTGTCGCCATGCCTGAGAAACAAGCTTTGATAGCAAGTTTTGAAAAGTGCATCAGTTTATATTTGCAGCTTAGAGATAATGAGCAGGTAGATGTAAATGCAAAGGCTCAAACACTTTGTTTAGACTATTTTAAACAAGAATTAGCTGATTAGC
>JBALXF010000401.1:0-3392 GCA_036961085.1 Psychromonas sp. | reverse complement strand
AAGGCAAATTGTGCCGAGATGCTAGGCATAAAATTGAAGTATAGTTATTCTACATAGAGATTTTATAACAACGCAGATTGGTGCAAGTTTCCTTGCCCTATGGGGCGCTAGCTCGGTTTTTATCAAACCATGGTAGCCCTGCGTTGCAACAATCGAAAAGTGAATACAATTACCTCATGTTGCGCCTTGCTCTGGTGTCCGAGCTGGAGCCTGACAAAGCATTTTGAAGTAACATGGGTATATTACTAATTTAAGTAGGCAAATTTAAATAAATTTGCTAATCGAAAACAAGATATTTTTTATCACTCTTCTTGGCAAAGAGACGCATGTTTTGCATTTAATAATGTGATCAAATCTTTAGGGTCAAGTTCAAGATCCATTCCCCTTTTTCCCGCACTGACATAAATCGTTTGAAAGTTTAATGCGCTACTATCTAACACCGTTTGCAGTCGTTTTTTCTGGCCCAGAGGACTCACTCCTCCAAGGACATAACCAGTAGAGCGTAATACGGCTTGTTTATCTGCCATCTGTGCTTTTTTACCTGAGCAAGCCTTAGCTGCATGTTTCATGCTCAGCATATGACTAACTGGTAAGATGCAAACCACCAAAGATTTATTATCCACATTAACGACCAAGGTTTTAAACACCCGTTCGGCAGCAACGGATAATTTCTCAGCAGCTTCCAATCCAAAGGATTCACTATTCGCATCATGCTCATAGTGATGAATGTTGAATTTAATTTTTTGTTTTTTTAACAAATCAATTGCTGGTGTCATATCCGATTTAACCTTGTAAGGGATGCTCTAAGGCATAGCGCACTGCACTTTTGGCGTGTAGTTCAGTGGTATCATATAAAGGTATCTGTGTATGCGAAGCGTTAACTAACAAGGCTATTTCTGTACAGCCAAGAATGATAGCTTGAGCGCCTTGTGCAAAAAGTGCATCAATCGCCTGTAAATAAACCTCTCTTGAAGCAGACAAGGTTATCCCATGACACAATTCATCAAAAATAATGCGGTCAATTGCAGTTTGTTGTTGTTGACTGGGCACAAGCACTTCAATCAAAAAACGCTCGCTTAAACGCTGTTTATAAAAGTCTTCCTGCATAGTAAAACGCGTACCCAGCAAGCCAACCTTAGCGATATCATCTTGCATTAATTGTTGAGCCGTTGCATCAACAATATGCAAAAGTGGAATAGCTAGTTCGGCTTCAATTTCATTGGCGACCTTGTGCATGGTATTAGTACAAATTAACAAGCACTGCGCCCCCGCCGATTCTAATCGCTTTGCCTCAGCTGCCAAAATAACCGCCATTTCATCCCACCGCCCTAATCGTTGGCGCTTTTCAATCTCTGCGAAATCAACACTACTCAACAAAATTTTAGCACTGTGCAATCCACCAAGTTGATCATTGATGCCTTGATTGATTGCCTGATAATAACTACTGGTAGATTGCCAACTCATTCCACCTAATAAACCAATCGTTTTCATTTTAATCCCTCTTCATCGCTCACTGTACTGATAAACGTTCAACTAAGCGGCTAAAACGTTGCGTTTTATGGCGAATAGCACTGGCCATCAGGTTTAAATCAGCAAATAAGGTCAGCTGTTTTTTAGCACGAGTAATACCCGTATAAATTAACTCTCGGGTAACGACTGGCACATGACTATCAGGTAACACTAATAAGGTGTGACTAAACTCAGAGCCTTGGCTTTTATGCACAGTCATCGCAAATACAGTTTCGTGACTAGGGAGTCGGCTCGGTTGAAAATCACTAATTGAACCATCAGCCATCTGAAAAAACACCCGTAATTGACCCGATTCATCCATCAAACATAAACCAATATCACCATTATATAAGCCTAAATGATAATTATTTTGGGTGATCATAACCGGGCGACCTTGATACCAGTGGCTGTAATTACTTTCTTGTGCACTTAGCTGCTGCTGTAACAACCCTGCTTTTTGTAATACCGTTTCACAAAGCTTATTTAACGCATGTACTCCCCAATCCCCTTCTCGAATCGCACAAAGAATTTTAAATTGGTTAAATTGCTTAAGTAGTTGCTGCGCCAACTCTCTATTATCAGCAGTTATAATCGGCAAGCTCTGTAAATAAGGCGAGTAACCTTCAATAATTAGTTTTGTCAGCTCGATTTTAGACAGTTCCGTATTGGGATAATGCTGCAAATCTGAATAATCATTACATAACTGTAAAACCTGTTTGCTCTTGGCTTGCCCGGTATTAATCGCTTTCGCTAAATAACCAATGCCCGAGTACTGATCAAAACGATAGCTCTTACGTAACAGACATAGATTATCCGCCATACTAATCTGGTTATTTGCGTTCTCGCTTAATTCGGTAAACCCAGTTAAATCAGCCAATATTTGTGCTTTTTCAGGGCTATAACCCGCGTCAATGAAGTGACAGATATCCCCTAATACCGCTCCCGCTTCAACGGACGCTAATTGATCTTTATCACCTAGAAGAATTAACCTTGCATGATCGGGTAACGCTATTAGTAATTTAGCCATCAATGGTAAATCAACCATCGAGGCTTCATCTACCAGCAGCAAATCGACATTTAACTTGTTCTGCTTATTGTGACGAAAATGATTACTGTTCGCCTTAACCCCTAATAGGCGGTGAATGGTACTGGCTTCACTAGGAATTTTATCCTTTACGGTTTGTTCAATGGCTAAATCGCTCAACGCGTTGGTAATCGATTCTGTTAATCGTGCGGCGGCTTTACCTGTCGGTGCAACCATCTTGATATTTAACTCAGGTTGAAATTTTAATAATGAAGCTAATAACTTAGTCACTGTGGTGGTTTTCCCTGTACCAGGTCCACCTGAGATAACACAACGTGCAGAGCTAAGCGCTAATGCAGCACTGACTTTTTGCCAGTTACAACGTTGTTGCTCTGGGATCATTTTTTCTAAAACTTGTAGATTCTCTGACGATTGTGCTTTTTCAAATAATAGCTCCACTTCAGGCCAATTTACATCTGCATCGGCTAACACATCGATATATTTCTCACACAACAATGCGACTGACTGTTGCTTATCTTTCTCCCATGCTTGCCATAAATAATCATAATTTACGGCAAATAAACGATCTAGTTCCGATTTAACATCATCGGGGTAATTCACTGTGGGTTGCTGTAATAATTTATCCGCAATAAGCTGTTCAAATTGTGCATAACGCGCCAAATAAAGCGCATTAAATTGCAAAACCAGAGGAGCATCTTCACCAATACAAAGCGACTCACTTAGCAACGCATGGGTTTGTGGGCTATTTTGTAATAAACACTCTAGCTTATGCTGTTGGCAAAATGTCTGTAAATTTAAATTACTGCTTAAACATTTTTCATGTAATTGAGTAGCAATC
>JBALXF010000400.1:0-3392 GCA_036961085.1 Psychromonas sp. | reverse complement strand
CATTTACATGGGTTCCGCCTTGCGCAGTTGGTATTAGGTTAACGTAACTCTCAGAAATTGAATCGCCACCTTCAGGCAACCACACTACCGCCCAATCGGCAGTTTCACTTTTTGCGGAAAATTTTCCGACAAAAGGTTTTGATGGTAATAACTCATTTTCTGAAACCGCTTCTAATAAATAATCATTTAGGCCATCTTGGTAGCACCACTGATAGTCATTTTTGTTAACTTTATCTTTAAATTTTATAATCAAGCCAGGACATAATACTGCCTTGGCTTTTAACAGGTGTAGTAAACGCGAAACCGAAAATCGAGGACTATCAAAATAAGAAGGATCCGGATGAAAATGGACACTGGTACCTGTGTTACGTTTGCCACAAGTCCCGGTTACATGTAATTCTTCAACTTTTTCACCATTTTCAAAAGCGATTTCATAAACTTTAGCATCACGACGAATAGAAACATCTACACGCTTAGACAGTGCATTAACCACTGAGATACCAACACCATGTAAACCACCTGATATTTCATAGCTTTTACCCGAAAATTTACCACCCGCATGTAATTTACAGAAAATAAGCTCGACGCCTGATATACGTTCCTCGGGGTGAATATCAACCGGCATACCACGACCATCATCGATTATTTCTAATGATTGCCCTTCGTGCAAAATAACTTGAATACTTGTTGCATGGCCAGCAAGTGCTTCATCGACACTGTTATCAATAACTTCTTGACCAAGATGATTCGGACGTGATGTTTCGGTATACATGCCTGGACGGTGACGGACGGGATCTAATCCGTTTAATACCTCAATGGAATCTGAATTATATTGGTCGTTCATGTTGCTACCTATCTAAAAATGCGGGGGAAAAGAATATTGGAGAGAGTTTACCACTAAAATAAGAATTTAATTATCTCTGGTATGAAACGATCGAAGTTAATGAAGCTATGGTCACCACCTTCTTCACAGGTGACTTTACAAAGCTGATATTTATCGCAAGCTTGTTGATAATTTAAAACTTCATCACCTTTTTGTAATAACACCCAAAAATCATCTGTATTAGCGATAGATTGTACATTTAAGGCTTTCAATTGCTTAAAAAAAGATTCATTTATCTGATATGAAATATGGGTATAGGGATGCACTTGCAAACCAGCATAATGTTCTAATAAATCAAAGGGATAAACAGCAGGGTTTATTAATAATACCTTAATGCCGTATTGTTGAGCGGCTTTTGTGGCTAAGTACCCACCTAACGAGCTACCCATCACCGCTATTTGATCATTTTTATATTGTTTAAAAACTGATTCAATAACTTGCCACATCGGTTCTGGAAAACATGGGAGTTGTGG
The DNA here is from genome assembly GCA_036961085.1 of Psychromonas sp. Lineage (GTDB taxonomy): Bacteria > Pseudomonadota > Gammaproteobacteria > Enterobacterales > Psychromonadaceae > Psychromonas. Next base: position 2,036 of record JBALXF010000400.1, on the reverse strand, counting down.
ACAAACAAAGGTTATTTCTGGATGTTTGTCAGCTAAATAGGCAGACATTTGCTGTATTTTTAAAGACTCAGGAGAACTATGAAATCCGTGTAATGCTAATAGGACTTTAGCCATTAATAGCCTTTAGCATCTTTATCAATAACAAATGCACCTTGTTCAATTCGCTCCACTCTAGTTTCAATTTCACCGCTTGCAGTGAGTGATAAATAACGATAACCTGGCGCGATATCATCTAGCGAAAAATCATCCGAGTTTGGTTTAAACTGTACACAGGTTGAAGGCGTTGTCATAAAATACACCCCGTTTTTAACGGTATCTCCAGTCTGATGAACATGCCCAGATAAAACAGCACGCACATTCTCATAACATTCGATCAACTCTAAAAATTGTTGGTTATTTTTTAGGATATGTTGATCTAACCAAGCAGAGCCCACTGGCAATACATGATGGTGTACACAAATAAGTGTATGTTTATCGGGAAACTGTTTGAGCGCTTGTTCTAGGAAACCTAACTGTTGATCTGACAATCTTCCATGAGGCACACCCGCGATTTGCGAATCTAATAAAATTATTTGCCAATGTTCACTGATAATTTGTCTTGTTTGCGCGAACCCTTCCTTTAATAGGCTAGGTAACATCACCGCTTGCATATCATGATTTCCTGGTAGCCAATAGCATGGCATATGCAACGCTTTAATCTGCGAGCTAAAATCGATGTAGGATTGCTCTGAATGGTCTTGAGATAAATCACCAGTAGACAAAACTGCTTGGCATAGAGAGGAATATTTTGTCGCATGCTTAACAACTGCTTCAAAACTTTTTACCGTTTTAATACCAAGAAGATCCCTTTCCCGATCGGAAAAAAGATGTGTATCTGTAATTTGTAAGAGATGCAAGTTGCCTTCAACATCTGGCTTTAATTGTGCGACTTGTTTTTTCATGCTACTTATTTATTATTCCCACTGACATTGTTAATAAATATTATTCTCATTTAGAAAACCCTTGTACACTAATTTGATAGCGACACAAAAATATTTTATCATTTGCTCACTTAATGTTTTTATTTAATATCTAAAAATGCAAGTTATGCCGCATTTACTTGCATAAATTAAATACAACCCTTGATTTTAAATAGTAAGGTTATGTCGATTTAGTTCCAACCATTGCAGAGCAATAATTGTTGCTGCATTATAAATTTTGCCTTCTTTCACCCATTGGTAAGCTGTTTCTCTTGAAACCACATGCACTCGGATATCTTCCCCCTCATCGATCAACCCATGCAGTCCTCCAGCAAGATCACTATCAACATTGCCAATAAAGAGATCAATGTGCTCGGTTGTACCGCCAGGGCTAACTAAATAATTGAGCATGAATTGGCATGTTTCAACAACTAAACCTGACTCTTCAAGTGTCTCACGCTTGGCAACTTGTTCTGCAACTTCGCCTTTTTCAATGATTCCGGCAACCAGTTCATATAGCCAAGGTGATCTATCACCATTCATTGCACCAAAACGAAATTGCTCGATTAATACCACTTTATCGTTTTTTACATCATAAGGCAGCAATGCCGCAGCATGACCGCGTTCAAAGAATTCCAGCTGAATTTCAGGGCTCCAGCCTCCAGAGAATAATTTATGCTTCAAAGTGTACTTATTGCACTGGAAAAACCCTTTATATAAGGGTTCTGTCTTGATTATTTTAACATCCTCTTGATCATAGCTGACATGCGCTGTAGCATCAGAAACTGAATCTTCATTCATATATATATCTTCCTTAGTGAAATAATTATCAAACTTGAATGTTTTATCATACACTTAAGCTATTATATATTAGTCTAAATTACCAACACTTTGCCCGGCACAATAGGATCCTTTGTCATGATATTAAAACGAATTTCACTCGTCTCTCTTTTTGCATTAAGTAGCTTCAGCTACTCAGTTAGCGCTGATACATTATTGCAAGTTTATCAAACAGCTAAAACTAAAGATCCTATTATCCTGAAAAGCAAAGCTCAGTATGATTTATATTTAGAAAAA
>JBALXF010000003.1:0-24996 GCA_036961085.1 Psychromonas sp. | reverse complement strand
GACCTTATATCGTAAGTTAAAAAAACATGATATTGATAAATCTGATTTTAAATCACAAACAAATTAAAGGACAAAAATGACCCGTTAGGCTGTTTTATTGTGGACTAAAGTGACTCAAAAATGTCATAACTCTTTAATTTCCATTGTTAAGTGCATGATTTATTGCAACTTATTTATTGGCATAAATTTTGCTATACCTTGTTTGGTTAACGTACATATAACAAGTTATTTACAAATTCATAACAAGAGGAAGTAAAATGAACCACGTATATAAAGGACTACTACTTGCTGGGGCATTATCTTTGCCGACACTCGCATTCGCCGATGATTGTACCAATCGAGGTGTGCTTGATGATAGATACTGTGATGAAAACAATGATTTAGTGGCTGATTCGCCTAAAGACCCTGAACAGTGGCGCGATCCAAGCACATTAGTTTTTACCTATACACCTGTTGAAGATCCTGCCGTTTATAAAGACGCTTTTAAAGATTTCCAAGATCATTTAAGTAAAGTGACAGGCAAGCGTGTTATTTACTACACGGTCCACTCGAATTCAGCGCAAGTTGAAGCGATGCGTTCAGGTCGTTTACATATTGCAGGTTTTTCCACAGGTCCAACTGGATATGCAGTTAATTTAGCTGGTTATGTACCGATTGCCGTTAAAGGGACTGCGGAAGGCTTTCAAGGTTATAACTTGATCACCATCACCAGAAAAGATGGTTCTATTAATACAATGTCAGATCTTAAGGGGAAAAAAATAGCCCATACATCTGCGTCTTCAAATTCGGGAAATTTAGCGCCCCGTGCACTATTCCCAGCTGAAGGAATTGTGCCAGATAAAGATTATAAAGTCCTATATTCGGGTAAACATGATCAATCAATCTTAGGTGTTTTCAACGGCGATTATGATGCAGCACCTGTTGCTTCTGATGTTTATGAGCGTATGGTCTCTGCAGATCGTGTCGACGGTGAAAATATTAAAATTATTTACCGTAGCCCAAGGTTCCCAACCTCGGCTTTTGGTTATGCTAATGACCTTCACCCTGATTTAGTTAAAAAAATCGAAGAAGCTTTTTCAACTTACCGTTTTACTCCAGAAATGAGTGCCACCTTTAAAGGTGCTGACCGATTTGCGCCTATTACTTATAAAGAAGATTGGGCTGTAATTCGAGATATTGCACATGCTACTGGAACGGCTTATACAAAAACGGGTTTGCAAAAACTAGCTGAAAAAGAAGCTGCAAAAAAAGCGGCTAAAAAGAAGTAATAGCTGAAAAAAATAAATTTAATTAACTATTGGGTGCATGACTTTCAAAGTTGGCATCCGACTTCACAATTCGGTTTGATACAAGGAATAGGCACCATGACGTCTATAAGTTCGAATACCATCCAAATTAACAATCTTCATCATCATTATGTTGTTGGTAAGCCAGTACTTAAAGGCATTGATATTGATATCAATGAATCTGGCATTGTGGCAATTATCGGGCCTTCAGGCACGGGCAAAAGTACATTGTTAAAATGCATTAATCGCTTAAATGACCCAAGTAGCGGAGAAATACTTTTTGATGGGGCTGATTTGACTAAGCTCCAGGGTAAGGCCTTACGTAAAGTGCGCAGACATATTGGCATGGTTTTTCAAGAATATAATTTAGTTGAACGACTCACCGTCTTAGAAAATGTATTAAGTGGGCGTTTAGGTTACATGAGTTCATGGGATGCCTGGAGACGAAACTATAAACAAGAAGATTTAAAACAAGCATTTGAGTTATTAGATTTAGTGGGACTTTCCGAGTTTGCCAATCAAAGAGCGGACAGCTTATCTGGTGGGCAAAGACAAAGAGTTGGTATAGCAAGAGCTGTGATGCAGAACCCTTATATATTATTAGCTGATGAGCCGACTTCGTCATTGGATCCCAAAACGGCCGTTGAAATTATGGAACTGATGGGTACCTTTGCGCAGAGAAATGATATCCCGGTATTGGTGAATATCCACGATGTTAATCTTGCTAAGCGTTATGCAAAAAGAATTATCGGTATGTCTGATGGCAAAATACATTATGACGGGCCACCTGAAGATATTACTGAAGAACACCTTAAAGTGATTTATGGAGGTGAGTCATGGATGGACTAAGTCATACTAAAAGCACTGACAAATTACAGCCATTTAAAACGTCATTATTAACACGCATGATAATGCTAATGATCGTCGTGTATATTTTTTATAGTGTTAGTTCGTTAGGGTTAACGTTAGATCGAATTATAATAGGTTTTGGTGAAAGTGAACGTTTGCTATCAAGGATGTTCCCGCCTGATTTTTCACGTACCAACCTGTTATTAAGTGGTGTTGCTGAAAGCTTACAGATTGCGATTATTTCGAGTTTTTTTGGCATTGTTATCTCACTGTTTATAGGTCTGTTAGCTGCACGTAATATGATGCCTATCATAGTGACTGCACCGGTGCGTGCTTTTATCGCTTTATGCAGATCATTTCACCCAGTGATTATCGCTATTATTTTTGTCAAAGCCGTTGGTTTTGGTGCACTTGCGGGCATATTAACCTTAATCTTTGCATCTATTGGTTTTATCGCAAAATTATTTGCAGAAGCGATTGAAGAAATATCTTTAAAACAAGTTGAAGCTATTCGAGCAACTGGTGCTAGTTTTTTTAGTGTCATTATTTATGCGGTAATGCCACAGGTATTTACCCGCTTTATCGGTTTCTCAAGCTATCAATTAGATTCAAATTTAAGAAACTCTACTATGGTTGGCATTGTTGGCGCAGGTGGATTAGGCGGTACATTATTCTCTGCATTTCAGCGATTTGATTACGATTTTGTCGCAGCCATTTTACTTACTATCATTGCGCTTATTCTTATTGGCGAAATGCTCTCAAATATAGTCAGAAGGATTTTCTAATGGCAACATCAAGTGTTGAATTACAATGGAAAAGATTTACGCTTAAGGAAACTTTAGCGCGTTTTAGTGTGCATATTGTGATTCTTATGTCATTAGTTTGGTCTTGGCAAAGTGTCGAGGTGATCCCTGAATTTTTATATGATGCACCTGAGCAATTAATGGATATGTTTGAGCGTATGACTCCTATTGATTACGCGTTTTATCCAACCACTGTCCATGGAGCATTAATTGAAACTTTGCATATTGCGACGCTAGGCACTCTAATTACTTTACTTTTTGCAGTGCCTTTAGCGCTGTTAAATACGCCTAATATCACCCCGAGTAAAACGATTAATTGGATTGCACAATTCTTTTTGGTTGCAACACGTTCAATTAATTCCTTAGTCTGGGCATTGCTCTTTATCGCTCTGTTTGGTCCAGGGGTAATTGCCGGTATCATGGCAATCGCGATCCGCAGTATTGGTTTTGTCGGTAAGCTACTGTCGGAAGCGCTAGCGGAAGTGGATATGGGAACCGTGGAAGCATTGAAAGCAACCGGTGCGCCTTGGGGCAGTATTTTAGTAAAAGGTTATTGGCCACAGGTAATGCCTGCTTTTTATTCTATTGTATTGTTTCGTTGGGATATTAATGTACGAGAATCTGCAGTATTAGGTCTAGTCGGAGCTGGTGGGATTGGTGTTGTATTAAATGATGCACAAAACTTATTCCAATGGCCTAAAGTTGCCATGGTTTTACTCAGTATCTTTGTCGTAGTGATTGCCGCTGAAATTGTGGTTATTCAAATTCGCAAGAGATTGATATAGCAAATTGATAATATACGGTTAGGCCTTATCTTAAGTTAAGTCATCTCGGTTGCATTTATTGTTGTTACCGAGATAACTCCCCTACCTTACTCATGGCGGTACTATCAACTTAACAGCACCTCAGCCAATTGTGCGATAATCTGCTGATGAAAACATCAGCTTATGCGTAAACAGGTTTAGCACTATGTTCAGCCTAAAAAAAAGCACTGAACGTTTCCACATTCAGTGCTCTTCATATCAGCAAGATATTCGTTAAGCTATGAGGTACAAGTTAGCTATTTTACTGCAGGATTATTTTGGTCAACCTTTGCCTTCTTTATAGAAATACACGGACACCCAATGCAAACTTATTATCGTCGGGTTTATCATAAGCACCCTCTGAGCCTAAATCGATTTGATAGCCTGTATAGCCTCGAACATTACTGAGAAAGTCGTACTCGACATTAAATGCAAGCTGGCTATATACCGTATTATCGATTTTGTTATCTTCAACCGTTTCATAATTGATGCTGAAGTTAAGACTATTCTCTAATGCGTAAGCTGCAATTGCTTCAATTTGAACAGTCTCTTCAAGCACGTCTGATGATTTATATTGGTACATATATTCATTATTCGCGTAAACAGCTGCTACATAAAGGCCTTGTCCATAGTCTCCATATTTAGCGGATGCCACGTTTGATACTGCTTGCTGCGTACTGCCAACAGAGTCATCATCAACATCGCCACTGTTATACGCATACCCTAAAGAAAAATCCATGATTTGGTAAGTTAAGGCTGCTTGCAGACGTGTATCATAATCGGCATTATCTTCTGTGTGCTCCCCCTGCCAACCGGCCGCCATTATTACTGTACCTGCCTCGCCTAGCTCAAGATTTTTACTGTAACTTAGCATCTTTTCTGCACGCGCTGTGCCCAAATTATAATGGTTGTTGTATAAAAATTGATTGCCGAATGCAACTGTTCTTTCAGCAATCCCTGCAACACTGTAATAAGGAGACCACTGTGTCCCAATAACTGCTCGACCATATGTATCATGCGTCAGGCCAATGTAGCCTAAGCGAGTAGTAAATGCTTGTTCACCACCTTCAAGAACATTTACCCACCATTCACTGCGAAGATCTAACATGAAACCTTCACCTAAATCGCGAGTCGCTCCGATATTTATACGTGGTGACAATGATTCAACCTTGGTATTTCCTTCTTCGGAACCAGCTAAGCCCACTGATATGTGCCCGCCAATAGAAAAAGTATTGACTTCATCTTGGTATAGTTTCACTGCAGAAACGCTGTTGGCAAATAAAATAGTTGGGATTGTGATTGCTAGTAATGTTTTTTTCATGTTTTTCTACCTGTCTTTCGGTTAGTAAATGCTTGGGTAATACAACATATCTGCGTTATAGCCAGCCTAAACGTCCCTATTTATGACTGATAAAAATTGTTTAACTTGTATGTTTACTGTATTGCAATGTAATAAATATTAATGGCTGATTGGATCAGATAATTAATGTGAGTGTGTATTAAAACCCTTATTTTCTAGTAGCAAACAGTGCCTGCCCTAGATGTTGCACATGATACATTTACAATACATATATTTAGTGATCAACTTCAAAATTAGATACAAATTAATTAATTTGTATTGCAGTTGTATTACCGACATTTCTTGAGTCGTTATTATCAGACAACAGGTGGTATTGTTATTCGCTATAAAGTAATCTTTTGCATAGGGAGAATTCTGTTGGTTTTTTTTGTAAATAGTAGGTTTTTGTTCTTTAGCGAATGATGTCGGGTGAAATGTTGAGCAAAACTGTCACCTCAGTAATTTCCTTAATGCTTAAATAATTAAAACGTTGATATAAAACAACAAAAACAAGGGTTATTAACTTCATCTTTGTACAGTTACACGGCAGGAAAGGTGTTGAAAAATAAAAAAAATGGGATTGCGGTTGCTAGTAATACTTTCCTACCTGGCTTTCAGTTAGCGAATCCTTAGGCAATAAATATTAATAGCTGATTGGAGTGTATGTGTATTGAAATTATCGTTTATAGTAGTAGATAGTGCATGCCTTAGGTGCTTCAATGATATATATTCATAGTAGAAAACACCTTAAAAATAATATGATTCATTTAATTTGTATTGTCATTGTATTACTTGATACATTTGTGTTTTAAGCATCATTATTAGCAGGTAGTTGTAGGTATTATACCCACCTCATACATTTGTACCTGAGCGTAAAAAGGCATTAACAGCTGTTATTAGCAGTGCATTTGCATCGAATTACCAGCAATGAAATTAACAAAACTGTAGTGGTAAAACAGCAAGCCATATACCAACAAAAAGGAGAGATAAGTGTTATTAATAATTGCAATGGCAGATGCTTACGGTGCAGGTTTTGAGTTCACTGAGGATGAGTATATTAAGGACAACAACTGCCTGACAAAATACCATCAGGCACCGTTCGATGAAATACCCGCCGGTTGTTATACCGATGACACTCAGATGTCGATCGCTATTTCTGAATTGATAGTTAATGAGAAAGGCCCATGGAATGAACATCTAGTTGCAGAGTACTTTTTAAAGGCATTTAAACGCGACCCTCGTCCCTCTTATTCCGCAGATTTCTATCATTTTTTAATGGAGACAGAAACATCACAGAAGTTCATTGAGAACATCAATGCTGACAGTGTTAGGAATGGATCAGCAATGCGTTCAGTACCGCTAGGTTTGATTAAAGATAAGACAGAAATGCTTGAGAAAGCGCGAATTCAGGCTCAAGTGACACATAATACTCATGAAGGGATTGTCGCCTCACAATCAGTCGCCTTGGCTGTTTACTATTTTGTTAATAAAATAGGTAAAAAAGCGGGCTTGCTTGATTATATTTGCCAACAAACCAACGAGATATTTACAAACAATAAAGTTACCCGAACAGAGTGTAATGCGATTGATACCATTGACGCTGTGTTAACTGTGTTATCTCAGTCTAACTCCTTAACAGAGGTGCTGGATAAATCAGTCAATCTTGGTGGTGACACAGATAGCGTAGCAAGCATCGCTTGCGGCATTGCATTTTTCTCTGATGAATACGTTAAAGATTTACCAGACTTTCTTGAACGAGATATTGAAAATGGCCCTTACGGCAAAGATTACTTAATCAAACTAAGTGAAAAACTTATTTAATAGGGATATTCCAGCTTTAGAATGGATAGATAACGTTTATTGCAGATATAAAAAAATCCCCTCCCCCCTTTATTACAAAGAGTTGCGGTTATTTAAGGCTCTTTCAAGCTAGTAGGATTAGGGGGATTTAATCAACGCCCTTCTACATAACCTTTAAATACAAAAGCTTGTGAAAATCATACTGTTTTTATTTTGGTTGTGGAGACTAGATTTAGTGAACCATTATAGGCTGCTTATTTCAGTCCTCCAAGTGATTACAAGCGAACAAACATAATTCATCCAGAGACTTCAATATAAGAAATACCCATGTGTGATTTTTGCATTGGATTATTTGAGGAAGGAAAATACAAACACAATACAAACTGCTTGAGCGCGTCAATAAAACCCATTCATTACCTTTAATTTACGTTACTTCGATCCGTAACCTTGATACTGTAAAATGATACAGTTGTAATATATTTCTAGGAAATAAAATGAACAATGTTATCGAACTATTATTATCTCACCGCTCCATTCGTTCTTTTACAAATAAAGTTGTTGAGCAATCAACTGTTGAACAATTAGTGACTGCAGGGCAAGCAGCTGCAACGTCTAGCTTTATTCAAGCCTGCACACTTATACAAGTTTCGCAGGGGGAGAATCGTGATAAACTCGCAAAATTAGCCGGTAATCAACAATATGTAGCTAACGCACCTGTTTTTCTAGTTTTTTGTGCTGATATGCATCGACATTTACTCGCCTGTGACCTTCATAATTCTCCCATGCAAAGTGGTTATACAGAGCAATTTTTAACAGCATCAATTGACTGTGCTCTATTTGCTCAAAATATTGTAGTTGCTGCCGAATCTTTAGGGTTAGGCGCATGTTACATAGGAGGTATACGTAATAACATTGAGGAGGTCTCTGATCTTTTACAATTACCTGAATTAGTCTTTCCTATATTTGGTTTATGTTTAGGCTACCCTGATCAAAACCCTCAAGTTAAACCACGTTTACCACTATCAGTAACGCTTAAACAAGACAGTTACTCTCAGGGACTGACTTTACAGGAGATTGATAGTCATGATGTTAAAGCCCTCAAAGATTACGATCAGATAATACGAGAATATTATAAAACTAGAACCACAGGCAAAAAAGAGATGGGCTGGACTGAACAAATTTCTGGAATGTTACAAAAAGAGGCAAGACCACATATGTTAGAATTTTTAAAGCAGAAAGGTTTTTTAACAAAATAATCGATTAACATCGACTCCCCATACTTTGATAGACACTCAATAAGTTACAATATAGCTTGAAATAAAGGTGTTTATGAGCAAAGGCAATTCAAGTGACAGCACTTGTATTTTGGCTGCATCGATACAGGTTGTGCGCAATGAACGTTTATTGCAGATATAAAAAAACCGCAAAACCAAGTTGTAATTGGCGTTGCGGGTTTAGTTGACTCTTAATGTTTAAAGCTTTTAGATGGTCGAGACTAACAGTGCCAGAGCCTATTTAAGTCTTACTGAAGTACTAAGTAGGGACAAAGTCTACTCATCATCAGGGTTTTGGTGTAAGTAAGCCTTTTTAGCCAAATGTTGATTTTGGGTATTCTCTTTCATATTTACTTTATAGTGTAAGCCTGCTTTAGCTAGCATATGTGCGGCTACGGGAGCGGTGATCAACAAAAACATCGATATCAATGCTTCTTTCAAGTTCACATGACCCAATTCAAAGCTGAAAAACATCATCGAAGCGATCAAGATACAGGCAACGCCTAAGGTGCTGGCTTTAGTTGGCGCATGCAAGCGAGTAAAGTAATCTGGGAATTTTGCTAAGCCAATAGAACCAATTAACATAACAATGCCACCTAAAACCAATAAAATACTCACCACTATTTCTAATAATACAGTCATCTGCCTTCCTTATTCGATAATATCGCCACGCAGTAAGTACTTACAAAACGCAGAAGTACTTACAAAGCCAAGCAGTGCAATCAATAATGCACCTTCGTAGTAACTGGCCGAACCTTGGTAAAGGCCTAACAAGATGAGCAATGCAATACTGTTTATGTACATAGTATCAACTGCGACAATTCTGTCGGCGATAGTAGGGCCAATAATCAAGCGCCAAGCATTTAAAGCTAAAGCACAAAAAATTAAGCCGCTAGCAATCAGTGTGGCGTAACTTAACATCCGAATATCTCCTTCAAAGGCGCTTCATAGCGCTGCTTAATAAGGTTAATTAATTGCTGTTCATCTTCAAGGTGCAGCACGTGTACATACAGCCACTGCCTGTCATCCGACAACTCAACGCTCACGGTGCCGGGGGTTAATGAGACGCTGCTCGTAAAGATGGTCAGTAGTAAAGGCTCTTTAATGTCTAAAGGCACTGCAATAAAAGCCGGCTTTAAACTGCGGTTGCTTTGCAGTACGCGCTTCGCTACGTCGTAATTTGAGACCACAATGTCAAAGAATAAACGAAACATATACATCAACGCTTTGATAGGCTTTTTTGCTACCGCTTCTTTCTCGCTTAGTGGTGCGACAATCCAAGGGATAACAATCGCAAACACCGCACCTAACACCATGTGACCACGACTAAAATCATGCAAAATTTGCCACACTAACCAGAGTAAAATACTGTGGTAAGGGGTGGGAAACCAAATAAACTTACGTACTTTATCCATTATTTGGCTACCTCATGAAGTTGTTGTAGGCTTAAACCTGCTTTAAGTTGCTCTGCGGCCAATTGCGCATAATCGCTGACTGGCCCTCCAAAAATCACCATCAAAGGTAGTATTGAGACTAATAAGCCAATCGCTAAATACTGAATAGGATGGCCTTGCAAGGCATTAGTATTTTCACCATTGGTTCGCCAAAACAATGAGGTTCCAGCCCGTGATAAGGCGATTAAAGCAATCAGCCCTGCCCCCAAGATTAGTGGGAAAATCCAAATGGCTTGGCTTGCGTTGGTCACTGATTGCAAAATCAAGGCTTTACCTACAAAGCCTGAAAGTGGTGGCATACCAATTAAACCTATCGCCAACAAGGCAAAGGTAAAACCCAAGATTCCTGCTTGTGGCATCGCTCTGGCGGCTACAAATCGGTCTTCCGCTTTACCGCGCTGTTGCTGAATTAACCCCGCTAGTAAGAACATCGCGGCACAGGCCACGGTACTATGTAATAAGTAATAAATACCTGCTGTCGTCGCCTGTACAGTATTAATGGTAATAGTTACCAGTAGAGTGCCTACTGATATAATCACTAAGTTACTACAAAGCACTCGTAAACTTTGGCTAGCCAGTACCGAAATAGCGCCAATAGCAATGGTTAGTAACGCAATCGGCCATAACCACGGTAAGGCAATATTAGCCAACTCACCTGCTTGGTCGCCAAACATAACGCCATGCACACGCCAAATACTATAAATACCTACTTTGGTCATAATTGCGAATAGCGCTGCCACTGGAGTACTAGTGCTAGAGTACGCTTTGGGTAACCAAAAATGCAGGGGCAGCATTGCAGCTTTCAAACCAAAAACGGCCAATAACAATAATGCTCCGGACTTGGTGATCAGTAATTCGTTGCCTGTAAGTAGCGGAATTCTATCTGCCATATCAGCAAAGTTAAGTGTGCCTAAGGTGCCGTATAATGTACCTAATGCAAACAAAAATAATGACGAACCAATTAAGTTAAGAAATACATAATGGATGTTGGCTTGTATTCGTTGTTTTCCCCCTCCGTGGATCATTAGTGAGTAAGAGGCAATCAGCAATACTTCGAAAAACACAAATAGGTTAAACGCATCACCCGTTAAAAATGCACCGTTAATTCCCATCAATTGGAACATTATGAGTGGGTGAAAAAAGGCGCCATTTTTATCTTCGCCTGCGCTAGCATATAGGGTTACCGCTAGGCCCAAAATAGCACTTAAGCAGACCATTAACACCGAGAAGGCATCCGCTACTAATACAATACCAAAAGGCGCGGACCAATCACCAAGCGCATATACTTGAATACCTTGGTCTTTAACTTTTAGTAGCAACACAAATGCAACGACTACCATTAAAACATTGGCTGTAACGGTCAGTACCCGCTGTTTTGATAACGAGTTACTTAAGCTTGGGAAAAGCATAATAACAGCCACGAAAAAGGGTATTAAAACCGGAAAAATAACTAAATGTTCAAACAAACTCATTAGGATTTATCCTCCGGAGCTAAGCGGTCGAAAGGTTCTGTACCATCAACGTGGTCACTACCTAAGTCTGCGCGTCCACGCATTGCCAAGATTACCGCAAAGGCAGTCATGGCAAAGCCAATCACAATTGCGGTAAGCACCAAGGCTTGCGGTAATGGATCGGCGTAAATGTCACTGCCATTGAGTACTGCAGGTGCACCTATGGTTAATCCACCACTGGCAAATAGAAATAAGTTAACAGCGTAAGATAATAAAGTAAGGCCAATCACCAAGGTAAATGTATGGCCACGTAACATCAAAAAGATGCCACAGGAAGTCATGAAGCCGACACAAACGGCGTAGATTAGTTCCATTATCTTTCTCCTACTGTAAGTCGTTCTGTAGTGGTGAACTTGCCTAGGCTAGCTAATATCAAGAGAGTTGCCCCGATTACAGTGAAGTAAACCCCTAGGTCAAATACCAATGCACTGGTGAGTTCAAATTTACCTATCCATGGTAGCGACACATATTCAAACCAAGTGGTTAAGAACGGACGACCAAATATCCAGCTACCTAAACCGGTTAATCCGGCAGTCGTTAATCCGATGGCAATCATAAAGTGGTAACTAACACTCACTCGTTTAGTCATCCAATCAACACCGTGTGCTAGATATTGCTGAATTAAGGCAATTGATGTAATCAAACCTGCAATAAAACCACCACCTGGTAAGTTATGCCCACGCATAAAGATATAAGCAGAAATGAGCAGGAACAGCGGCAACAAGCTTTGCGATACTACCGATAGTAATACAGGGTATTTATCTTTAGCCCAAAAGCGACCGTCGTGATCTTTAGTGCGCATTGATAAACGCATGCGAGCAATTAGCTTGTGAATACCTAATGCTGCAATACCAAGTACCGTAATTTCACCAAAGGTATCGAAGCCACGGAAGTCGACCAAAATAACGTTAACTACGTTAGTACCACCACCGCCTGTTTTAGCGTTTGCTAAGAAGAACTCAGAAATGCTATCCAAAGGATGGGTCATTAATGCAAAACAAATACTACCGATAATACAGCCGATTAAAGCGGCTACCGCCATGTCACGAACAAAGTGACTAGGACGACTTTTACTGGTGGGGGTCTCTTGAGGGAAGAAATATAGCGCCAGTAATAACAAAATCACCGTTACAATTTCTACCGATAGCTGAGTAAGGGCTAAGTCGGGTGCCGAGAAGTAAGCAAAGGTTATCGAAACTACTAAGCCCACTAACGATAACATTAATAAAGCAATCAGACGGTAATGGCTCCAAATGACGGTTGCTAGCGAACCCGCTATTAATAAAATGGCAGCGACAATCACTGCGCCATTTATTGGCAAGCCAGGTAGGCTGCCTCTAGTAGTATCTAAATCGAACAAGGGAGGTGCTATTAGCAACAAGGCGAAGAAACACAGTAAAAAAGCATAGCGCTGTAAAGAGCCCGTTTCCAATTTTGCATTTATTTTTTGTGCCCATTTCACACAAGTCTGAATAAAACCTTCAAATTCAACTTTCGCGTCAATCTCCGGGAACAGGCCTTCAAATTTGAATAAAGGTTTACGGTTCAGGTAAATTGCTAAGCCACCAACAATCGCCAACCCACTCATCAATAATGGGATGTTAAACCCATGCCAAAGGGACAGGCTATATTCAGGCAGAGGATGATTTAGCACCGCCAATGACGCGCTCTCTAGTAACGGGCCAATGGTGTAGTTAGGGAATATGCCTACCAGTAAACAAATCGCGACCAATATTTCAACGGGAACGCGCATATAACGGGGTGGCTCATGGGGTGTTTTGGTTAACCCTCTTGGCTCACCGTTAAAGAATACATCATGAATAAAGCGCAGAGAGTAAGCCACTGCAAAAGCAGCAGCAATAGTAGATAATACTGGGATTAACCAAGACATCGACCCTAAAATGCTTTGACCCAAGGTTTCGGTAAAGAACATCTCTTTAGATAAGAAGCCATTGAGCAGAGGCACGCCGGCCATCGACGCCGAGGCCACCATCGCTAAAGTGGCGGTGATAGGCATGTACTTCCATAAACCGTTAAGTTTTCGCATATCTCGCGAACCTGATTCATGATCAATAATACCGGCAGCCATAAATAAAGACGCTTTAAAAATAGCATGGTTCATGATGTGAAATACCGCTGCAATAGCAGCCAACTCAGTATTTAAACCGAGTAGCAATACAATCAAACCAAGGTGACTAATAGTCGAGTAGGCTAACAGCCCTTTTAAATCATGTTTAAATAATGCTGAATAAGCCCCTAGTAGCAAGGTGAATAAACCTGTTAGTGATACCACTATAAACCAGACTTCCGTACCCGCTAATACCGGGTAAAAACGTGCCAGTAAGAATATGCCCGCTTTCACCATAGTCGCCGAGTGCAAATAAGCACTTACTGGTGTAGGTGCAGCCATCGCGTGGGGTAACCAAAAGTGGAATGGGAATTGTGCTGATTTTGTAAATGCGCCAATTAAAAATAAACTTAAAATTGCTAAGTAATAAGGATGTTGTTGTACCAACTCACCGCTATTTAGCACCACGTCTAACTCGTAACTACCTACGACTTGGCCTAACAATATTATCCCTGCTAATAGGGCTAAACCACCTGCACCAGTGACGGTAAGTGCCATTCTCGCACCTTTACGCGCATCGCTATTGTGCGACCAAAAACCAATCAATAAGAACGAGCTAATACTGGTTAATTCCCAGTAAAACCATAATTGCAGCATGTTATTTGACATAACAATGCCAAGCATCGCCGTCATAAACATAATTAAGTAGCTGTAAAAACGCCCCATATTGTCTTTTTCAGACAAGTAGTAACGCGCATATAAAATGACCAGCAAACCAATGCCCAAAATCAGCAAACTAAATAATGCTGACAAACCATCAAGGCGAAACGATAGCGCCAACCCCAATTGCGGGATCCACTCAATGCTCTGGCTGAAAACCTGGCCAGCAAACACATCGGACAATTCGAGGATAATTAAGCAAAGGGCTAAACCCGGCAGTATCGCAGTGGCTAACGCACAGGTGCTACGGTTGAGTTTATTGGTTAGTAAGGGAACAATGATCCCTAACATGGGTAAAAATGGCACCCAAAAATAATACATTTCAGCAAAGCTCCGTTAGCTAATTAGTTGGTATTTCTGAAGAATAATAATAAATTAAACGAATAAAGGTCAATTCATTGAAAAGTCTAGTCTACTTAAGTTACTGATTAATTCATATGATTTATTCAGTTGCTTAGTCTATTGCTTGAGTTTAGCGCCTTTGAGTCATAGACGATTTAAATAACCCATTTTTATAGCTGATCCGCTGCATTAACTGGCAATGTTGGCTTAAGTTACAATTCATACAATATGTTTCCTACGATGCTTCTGTAGTTTACCTTAATAGTCAGTCACTTCTCTTAGAAACCAGAGAAGTCAGAGAAGTCAGAGAAATACTATTTAGCACCAAGATAATTAAGGGCAAGCTGGGATTCTCGCATTTTTAATACACTCAACACTTAGTAATAGCTTACCAATTATATTATTCGCTTTAATTGCTTATCACGAAATAAAACCCCTTTATTACAAGTGATTACCTACACCACAAAGTGGTTCGCTTAACTATTCCCTAACTGATTTAGCCTGTTTGCGCCTTATTGCTGAGATATCTTTAATATCCAATGGCGGTAAAGTGCGTATGGACATTATGCGCTACCACCCAGAAGACGACAGCAAACAAGCAAAAATGGTGTACTTAGAAGACCCGTTTGGCAATTTGTTTGAGCTTTACTCTCACACTTATGAAGAAACTTACGCTACTGATTACGAGTAATCGTTTTAACGTAATACGCACTATGCGGAGGCTACCTAAATGGTGGCCTTTTTTGTATGTGGTGGTAAATTTTCTAGGTCGCTTTGTGCCCCCAAGCGACTTAGAAAGCTAAGGCGCAATCGCCCCCTTTTCAAGTTAATACCTAGCTAAAAAACGGTAAATTCAACCTTCATAAACATCTTCCTTAATTGTATAAATGAATAACTAAACTTAACGTTTATGGCGCCAATTAAATGATAGGTGAATATTATGAAAGCTTGGAATAAAGGAAAACGTGTTGGGCAAAAGAAAGCATTTAGATTAGAGGATATCTGGAGAATTAGAATTCGCCTTGAACTAGAAAAAAACCTGAAACAGCTAGTCATATTCAATTTGGCAATTGAGATTTGAAAGAGAATACGAATAGGCTCAAATGCATCTTCTTGAGTGAAACTCACCTTCTAATTTATCTGCAGAATTAATCTTGCACAACATCTGAATTTGCTTTTTATGTTTTACATCAATAAAGACCACAATTTAACTACGTGAAATTTTCATTGCAATACTAAACTTAAAATAATGTTTCTAGGATATTAAAAATGCAGGTAGTCATATAACATAAGGAGGCAACGATGAAAATATTATCATTTAAACACAAAGACTCAACAATTAACCTGAAACTCTTTTGCAAACGAATAACATTGTTAGCTGTTATTTCCGCAATTTCCATTCCTATTTATGCAGGAAAGATAGTTTCTACCAATGCCGCAAACGGTGCTCAGGGTTTCGGTGGTTGGAATTTAGACAATGTTGAGGTTCTGCTAAATGGCGATCTTCCGGGTGATAGTTCGTTTAATGAAGTTGATGGCTCCTATGAATTTCCCCTCAATTCCGATTATACCTATAGTAGTGATGTCTCTGATGATGACTCGTTAATGCTAGGTCAAGTACTTGCAAAAACTTGGCCTGTTGGTGAACCTTCCGGTATTAAAATCATCAACAATGATAGCGGGGTTAAAAATGGCAAACCCGAAAACTGTATTATGGCGACCTCCTATCTTGAGGGGCATTATTTAGATTCAGTCGATCCACAACAAGTAACATGCAGTAGCCCCTTTCAAACCCACAAACGCTATAAACTAGCTATGTTGCCAGCAACAACTGCAGGTGGTGCGGGTTATGAATTACCCATCGATCTAGTGTTCAATGTAGAGGATGGTGACGCAAGTGATTATCAAGTGTTCCAGAAAATCAATAACTGGACCAACCTGCGTTTACAAGGATTCACAATACAAGTCGGATTCGGCATCGGTAGTAATTTCAGTTCAGTTACTGCTTCAGATTCAGGGGTTAGTATCGACAACCTTTATCTGTCCATTCCTGCCGATATCTTCAGCCCCACGCAACTCGCCACTTTTTCTGCGGGCCTGTTTGGTCCAGAAGACAAACACACGGGAAAAAGAGGTTTCTTAGATGCCAACACTCGAGCCGGTTTCTTAATCGATGAATACGGGACAGATGTAAAAACAGATATCCTTCATGGCAACAAAACACTCGGCAGTGATTATGCCAATGTACCTCCAGGGGCTGGCGACAGTCCAGAAAATCAGTTTGGGCCTTGGCTGCCTAATATCATGCTTCCTTACGGCATATTTTTTGATGATGATGGTAACCCTGCCACCGATGCGGCATTGATAGCTTGGTATGGTTACAATCCAGAGACGTCCGGTCTGGGCTGGATGGGTGGTGCCCTCGAGGGTTTTGCTGACAAATCAGACGAAATAAGCGAGATGGGGCAGAATTTGCTTTATACAATGGGTGAGATCGATGATCTAGTTAATGTAGGTTTAAACTATATCGTAACCATTGGTGATGTAGCTAATTTCCCAAATAATACTTTCACCATTCGCATCAAACCAATCATTGATACATCAGAAGTCGGCTCACCTAGTTACATTGATAGTGCAACAGGGGATGCAATCACGCCAATGCCTGAATTAACCTATTCAAGTGTTGAGAGTGCTTTAGAAATTTCACCATCCCCAGAATTTGTAACGGGAGAGCTGATAACGGTTCGTGTCGGTGACAAAGATCTGGAAGATTTTGCCGATGTAAAAATCTCTGCTACTAATAATGATGGAAGCATAGTCATTATTAATGAAGAAACTTTTACATTAGTTGAGCAAGGCGAAGGTCGTGCTGTCTTTGCTGGCACTCTGCCAGATAAGTTCAGCGACCTCCCCGCTGGTTCACAAGTGATTGTCCGTTACTCCGATGCCGATCCCGTAGTCATCTTGACTGAAAGTATCACTGCAATAGATGAACCTATAGCCCCACCAATTTATGCAAAAGCATCCATTACTTCGCTTTCAGTGCCAGAGACATTGCAAAATGGACTGACCCGTAATTTGAAAGTCTCCATAATCAACGACAAGGAATCAGCTGCGCTTGCATCCGGCAGCGTCCTCCTTACGGGTAGTGACGGTAGCGAATTTACTGCCGATTTTACCGATTTGAGACTGGGCGGAAAATTGAAGTTATCCTTTAGTTGGACCGCTGAACTTGCAGATCCTGATGTTGCAAAACAAGTAGAATGGAATGCAACATTGAGAATTCAAGGAGATGATCTGACTGAAAAGGTTGTTGATGATGCCTATGATTTCACCTCTATTGAGGTCAAAAAAGGGAAGAATTCAAAGAAATGATTTTATCATAGGAGCTTTATAGAGCTGGATACCCATTAGTTTTGTCTAAGAACAAATAGCTGTGAGTATCCGGATCTACCTGCATAACCCATTTGATTAGCACCCATGGATATCTTCAAGTTGGAAAAAACCTAACATGATTATCCATCATTTGCTCAATCAAACTTCTCAAGTTATTAAACTTAATCAATATACAAAAACAAATACGCAGCCCAGCGCACTCAACTTAACTTTAAATCATATGGGGATTATTTCTTTACCAGATATTTCTGTTTTACCCTACCTGCGCACCAGTGAATTAGCACACATTGTGGCACATGTTCGCGGACCTATCTGGCCTTTACATACTTACCAAACAGACAAACCACTGCATGTCAGTCGTTTCCATCATTTATTAAAACAGGTGTTTGCCAGTCAATTAGTTTATGGCCACAACATGTCATTTAAATTTTTGAAAATTACGTTATATAGCTCATGTAATTGCTTTGCTGGTGTTGTGTTGCCTTACCTTACCTTGCAGTCTGAGCTTATCAGAACGAATCTGTTAACTTTCAGCCTGCCTAACTGATACTGATAGAGGACTTCCCAGACTTTACTAGACACTAAATAAGTTACAGTTTACCTCTATTTCTAACTCGCTTTGTGCCCCTTTGCGAGCTAGAAAGCTAACTCGCAATCGCCCCCAAGCGACTTAGTGGATTATAAATTTGTGGCCAAATTCACTTAGTCACGACTATGCTCGCTTTCGGGAATAAGCGAGCGTGGGGATTTTAACAAAAGGTTTAGCTGTCCCGCTTTTTTTGTCTATTCAAGGGTTATACATGCGCCATCTGAGTTACAAAAAGAGCAACAATAAGATAAAAAATTAACTCCAGAAACAATAGAAAAGCATTTCCCATTAGCAAGTACAGCACAGGCGACAATTTGTAATTTAGTCGTGATGAACGGCCTAAAATAGCAAATGAAAACATTAGAAAAAATCGCATTAACACAAGTGAAATTAAGCAAGAATTTTCAAAAACTGCTGACCATTGACGGTATCGGCAATATTCTAGCACTCACTATCATGTTAGAAATGGATGATATTGAACGATTTAATGAAGTTAGAAATTACGCTTCATATTACCGTTGCATAAGTGGTGCTCGTTATAGCAACAGCAAAAAGAAAGGTAAAACCAATTCAAAGGATGGCAACAAATACTTAGCTTGGGCATTTGTAGAATCGCCCAATTTTGCCATTCGTTATAACAAAACCGTTAAAGTTATTATCGACGTAAATTAGCTAAAACGAATCAAACGATTGCTATTAAAATAGTAATACATGAATTAGCCAGGACTTGTTTTTATGTATTACGAGTCAAAGTAGCCTTTGAAGTTGAAAAAGCATTTTGTTAAGAATTTAGCATCGTTCATGAGTTACACATATGGTTGGTAAAACCATTAGACTTGATTGAGCCGTGAACGATCCCATTTAATTTGTTGTAAAGAATATATGCCCAGCGTTAAAGCCATAATGGGTTGGACGGTTTAAATAAAACAGAGCCATAGGCTTGTTAAGTGGCAGAAAGATCTGCAAAGAATTGGATTACCGTTGGTACTAAATAATTACTGAGGCTTATAAGGCCAAGAGCAATAGTCATATAGCATTGCATGACTACACCGTTTTAATTCAGATAGGTGACTGGTGCATATTGACACCAACACCGTGACTCTTAGATATGCATTAATTAGCAACAAATTAGCCCTTTAAGTACGATTAAAGCGACTTTAGTAAGAATACTGTCAATAGCATCAAAGATAATAAAAATCACTGGACTGGTATTCAAAACGGTTTTCTTTATCAATAAGGTCATCAATAATATTTAT
Organism: Psychromonas sp.; assembly: GCA_036961085.1. Classification (GTDB taxonomy): domain Bacteria; phylum Pseudomonadota; class Gammaproteobacteria; order Enterobacterales; family Psychromonadaceae; genus Psychromonas. The sequence continues at coordinate 5,506 of JBALXF010000003.1, read as the reverse complement.
TTTAATCTCGAACCGAAGCAAGCAGTGAAAGTATGCTAGACATACTTCTGGAATCTTTGAATTAGTGTCGGGAAGTTTGGCCTTCCCGACACTATAACTAATACAAGTTGAATATTATTTGATGATATTCATTCTCGGATTTTCGATAAGTGTGAAAGCATCAGGTTCAGTTTTTAGATACTCAGTCAGGGCTTTGTCAGACATACTGTGCTCTGATTCCACGTCGCCAGCAAACATTGGCAGTCCCAGAGCGACAGCCATTTGATTCTGCATAAATACAAGCGCAACACTATATATTTGATCTGCAACTAATGCTTGCTCCCCAACGAAAACATTACTGACTCTCTCACCAGCAACTACTACCTCACCAGTGTTTTTGTCTAGAACAAAAGCATCTTTTGTCGTATCAACATCAGCTGTTAAGCCGCTTACCTGCATTAGGCCGCTATTTTGCTCAAAACGATTTTCTGCATCAATATAGTCTTTTGAATAGCTCGCTTCCAGGGCAGCAACAACGTCTGCTCCTGTCATGTTAATAGTTACTACATTACCCGTTATCTCCGTCAGTGCCAGAATATTAAGAACATCCCCCGAATAAATATTACCAGCATTTGCACTTCCGCGGATCCACCCTGAGTTCATAAAGGCGAGTTCTGCACCAGTGTCCTCTTTGTAAGCGTCGGCAATCAGTCTTCCAAGGTTTGTATCACCACGACGGACGATGTCTCTATCCCCTTCAAGGCGGACTGGCGACTCTGCAAGAAATATTTTCAGGATACTATCAGTATATACTTTAATGTCATCAAGAACGGCTGAGACAGCTTCATCATCAGAATTTTTTAACGTCTCATTAGTCAGATCTATAAGTTCAGCCGACTTCGCAGTTACCTTATCATCGACAATAGTGAGAGTGGTATAAGCAATATTGCTGAAATTGTCACCAGCATTAACGACAAGTGTATCATTAACCAGTCTGCCTTCAGGTGTTGCCACATGATCATGTCCATCAATAATAACGTCAATTCCTTCTACATTCTCAGCAACAAATTTAGAAGTAATATCGTTTTTGCTCTCGTCATCGTTCTTGTCATCGTTACCTAAGTGGGCAATAACGATAATGACATCTGCCTGTGCCCTTAATTCAGGCATTAGTCTGTTCATGGTAACAACAGGATCTGCGTAATAAAATTCGGCGGCACCATATTCCGGTGTAACCAGCCCCACTATAGCGACATTGACATCATTGATCGTTTTAATCAGATAAGGTTCAAAAACAGCTTCATTGTTAGTTATGTCCTCATCGTCGTCGCTGTAGAAAAGGTTAGCTACCACATATGGGAAATTCATTTTCATTTGTAGCTCCAGAAATCGTTCCGGGCCAAAGTCTGTTGCATGGTTGCCCATCGTCATTGCATCGTATTGTACAACGTTTAATGCCTCAATCGCATTGGCTCCCTTATCAAGGTTTGTCTCTGCATTACCGGCGATCATATCCCCGGCATCAAGCATAAGAACATTTTTTCCTTGTTCTTTAAGCGAGTTTGCATATCCCACCATGCGGCTGAAACCTATAGCTTCATCAGTTGGTGTTAAGCCATAACCATGCACATCATTAGTGCTGATAATGTTTAGTTCAAAACCTTGGGGTTCATTAACTTCGGAGTCATCCGAACAGGCAACAGTAAGACACAGTACCGCTGAGCACAGTAATGTTTTTTTAAAAACCGAATTCATACTTGATATTTTCATAATCTTTTTCCATAAAATTTTTTTTAATATAAACAGGTTACTGGCTCAAAGAGTTGATACAGCACCAAATATTTTCTAACCCACCTATCGCATGGAGGATAACATCAACCTCTTTTGCTAAGTTTTCTTTTACTTTGGTAAGATCCTTCAACACTTGAATCAGATATTTCCAGCATAACAATCGCCTCTAAAATGAATGAATTTACAGAGCGATATTACTCTAGCTTTGATATAATGCCGTCTTCATTACGACTCTGTTATTTATCATTTTCATTCACGCGTTTTGTTATGTGATTATCGTCACACGCTCAAATAGGTAGTGATTTATCCAGCCGCTTACTTTTTTATGCTCCGTTCTCCCGATTGGAATAAATACAGCAATAACTAATCAGAAAAACTTACGCGCTAGTCTCCTGAATATTTTAAATAAAGAAATGCTGCTATGGTTAATGCTTTTACGGCTGGCTATTTTTAATGAAAATAAGAGTTGTTATTCCCTTAGAACAATGAGTATCAGCTAAGCTGACAAGCCATTTTGAAAAGCATTACACTAAGGAAAAGATCACTTGATTAGAAAAAGGTAGGACATCCAAACCTTATATGATTTAAAATCAAGAGATTAAGCGCGGGATGATATATTAAGCGGTAAAAAAAATATTACACCTTATTACATATAGCAAAACGGCAGAGTCTATAGGTCAAGGTTGGCTGATTAAATTGATATTTGAGAGCAAAAAACTAAGGCGTTTTGTGCCGTGCGACGCGGAGTCGCATGTAACGCTGTTCACCGCGAAAAGAGCGAACCATCTGTATCACCAGCATGGCCTTAGACTCTGAGTAAAGTAGCGAGTCTGACAATGTAACAAAAGACCACTGGACGGGAAAATAATCGTGAGAGGACGTTCCTCCTGATAACCACAAGTCGGGTAAGTGCTAGGGAGTCAGTATGATGAATGTAAATGAACCCATTTTAGATGCGTTATGCGCCAAGCAGCGGAAGTGGTTAATACGCTGTAGCCAAAACGGCAACGAGGCAGGAAAGAGATTGGCATATACTCTTTCGTGATCGATAAATCCCTTCGCATTAGAGTGGGCATCTAACCTGACATAGCGTTACATGCGGAACACGGTAAGCCTGTATTACTCCCAATAGGGAAAGCTGTCTGCGAAGAAAGCCGATGGTTGTGCAGGTAAAGGAGGCTGGAGAAAGCTAATGCTGCATTGTAATGATGCAGATACAGGCTGATGTCTGACACGAAAGTGAGCCCACTTCCAGCTGGTCTTCCGTTGCAAGAAAATTTGAAGAACTTTATTCAAGAAGAAACGCAAATGATGACTTCAAATGAAGTTAGTGCCTCTTCTTACTGCACTCAATGGCAATCCATCAACTGGAAAACCGTTTAGCAGCAAGTATTAAAGCTTCAAATGTGTATTGCAAAATCAACCAGAGAAAGGTTGGTGGGTAACGTTATACGCCTTAGTGGAGGCTTGAGCCGTTGCAGTGAAAGTTGCACGTACGGTTCTTAGGAGGGCGACACCTGGTAACAGGTGTCGTCTATCAGACCAAGCGAGCTAGAAAGACAAGTCGCTAACGTCCCCAAAGCACCTTACAAGTCTACAAGCTTGTGACCAATATGACTTAGCCACTACACAACGGCTATAGCTACTTGATACCAACAAGCTCATAGTGGCCTTCTGTTTTCACTACAACAGTAATTGGAGATGAGCTTTTATTTTTCCAGTACCACCCATGCGAACCATCAAAAGGCGCAGTAAAAGTACCTTTCAATTTGCTCCCCGTACTGACAGCGTAACTTTCAAAATATCCAGTAATATCGTCCTCTGGCTCTCCATGAAAATCGAAGAAGAGATCTCCACTAGTCGATTTCCATGAATATCGAATTGCATCTCCTTTATTTGCATTGAACTTGTATTCCAATCCTTTCCCTGCTGGGATGATTATTTTTCTGCTGTGTTGTTGAAATTCAGTATTTGTATTGTTTGTTGTTACTTTAGCTGTAACAGCCAGCTCAGGTTTTGCTAATTGGGTTAACCCAAGCATTGCGCCTATTCCTGTCGGATCTATATCGTATTCCGCAGGCAAAATTGCCACAGTTAATACTATAGCGGCGAATATCCCGGCAAATACACTGGACTTGATGAGTGTTAGCGTGGAAGGCAACGTGTGCTCTATCTCATGCTGAGTCACTGTTTTTTCTTTTATCTGAGTCATATTTAACCTTAAATTGTTGTAAAGTAACCAGTCAGCTGAAAGCCAACCAACATAACGCCACTACTCATCAGCAATGCGTTTGTCGCTGTTGAAAAACGTAAAAAACTAGGATGTCTTCGCCAATAACTCAACGCTAAAAGAACCAATACCAACGCTGATAATTGACCTAATTCAACACCCACGTTAAAGGCAATCAGATTTTCTATCAGGCCATCTTGCGGGATCTCAAACTCCAGTATCTTGGTTGCTAAACCGAAGCCATGAAATAGCCCAAAAATCATTACCGCTACTTTGGTATTAGGTTGGAAACCAAATAGCCGTTTAAAGCCTCCAAGGTTATCAAAACCTTTATAAATAATAGAAAATCCAATAATTGCGTCTATCAAATAGGCATTAAGGCCCATCTCGTACAAGACACCAAAAATTAAGGTTAAACTATGCCCGATGGTAAATAAGGTCACATAAAGCATGACATCTTTTAAGCGGTAAAGAAAAAATATAACTCCTATCAGGAATAACAGGTGGTCATATCCTGTCACCATATGTTTAGCACCGATGTACATATACGGGATGACAGAAACCCCCTGACTGGCTTGTAAAAATTCTTTGGTGCTTTCATCAACACCATGAGCCATCAGCGTCGTAGAAAAAGCGCAGAAACAAAGTATCAGAAGTACTTTGTAAATATGAGTGAATTTAGGAAGTATCACGGTTAGTTGCCTTATTGATTGCTAAATATAATATGTAAAATTGTTTGTCACTTTGTAAATTGTCCGTCGAAGTTAATACCTAAATAAGCGATTTTAGCATTTAATATTTGAACAAACTGACAATTCTTCATTATTTGCAATTGAATTTGTAATGGCTAACCCGAGTCAAATACCTTTTTAAAATGATGCTAATTCGAACCAATAACTAAAAAAATCTGTCCACGATAGATGTCTCCAGAGAACAAAAAGCTTAAACGTATAACTATTTTATTGAGGTGTAGTGGAACAGTAATTCTGGCCACTAATATGGTGTGAAATAGTTCATATTTTCTAACTCGCTTTGTGCCCCTTTGCGAGATAGAAAGCCAAGTCGCAAACGCCCCATTGCCTTACGCATATACAATTACGTAACCAACTGTAATGAAGATGCTACGCCACTTTAACCAAGGTGTAACACTAAGGTATATTGGAATTACTCAGGATGACGTAGATAGAGACTTTGCTGAATTGGTGTTATGACACAGCCACACGCAGATATTTCACATGGAACTGTACAATTATCAAGTATATTGAGCATGGGAATCGCGTCACTCTGATATTTACGATACTTCCCCTTAAAAAGAAGAGGCAATGTTTTAGATAGGTTAATAAAAATTTAGAGTCTACGAGTTTATTCATTATAATGAAATTTTACGATTAGATAATCTACTACCCATTAGATGAAAATAACCGCCTTTTAATACGAAATCTAACTTCATTATTATTAGCCAGTCTAGGCTTAGTAATACTGGTGGGTTGCTTATCCAGAAATTCA
>JBALXF010000039.1:2691-12001 GCA_036961085.1 Psychromonas sp. | reverse complement strand
CTTCAAAGTTTTTCGCTTTGAATAGACCTAATGTTGGAGATAGTTTTTCGTGAGCAAATTCGTCATCCCATGAAGCTTCTAAGCCTTCACCGATAAGAATTTTAGTCGAAGTTGGTACTTTAACGTTTGCTAATTCAGCAATTTTGTATGCTGGTTGGCCAACGATTTTAGCGTTAAGTGCGCCATCGATAAGTAGTACTTTACGTACTTTGTCTGCATCGGCTTTGTTTAAAATTACTGCGCCGTATTTAGCAAAACGTGCTTTAACTTCGTCGTAGATTGACTCAACAACGATTGCCGCTTGCTCAGAAGCACAAATAACACCGTTATCGAATGTTTTAGACATTAGGATTGAAGATACTGCGCGTTTGATATCTGCAGTTTCATCGATAACAACTGGTGTATTACCTGCGCCAACACCGATTGCTGGTTTACCTGATGAGTAAGCTGCTTTCACCATGCCTGGACCACCAGTTGCAAGGATCATGTTGATGTCATCATGTTTCATTAATTTGTTAGAAAGTTCAACTGAAGGTACGTCAATCCAACCAATGATATCTTTTGGTGCGCCGGCTTTAACTGCTGCATCTAATACAATTTTAGCTGCAAAGTTAGTTGCGTTTTTAGCGCGAGGGTGTGGCGAGAAGATACAGCCATTACGTGTTTTAAGACAGATTAAAGATTTGAAAATTGCTGTTGATGTAGGGTTTGTAGTTGGAACGATTGCACAAACAATACCTAGAGGTTCAGCGATGGTGATAGTACCACCTTCATCGTTACGATCGATGATGCCACAAGTCAGTTCATCTTTATATTTATTGTAGATAAATTCAGAAGCAAAGTGGTTTTTGATTACTTTGTCTTCCATGATACCCATGCCAGACTCAGTAGCTGCCATTTTAGCTAGTTCGATACGTGCCGTTGAAGCTGCTAGAGAGGCTGCGCGGAAGATTTCATCAACCTGTTCTTGTGAAAAGCTTGCAAACTCTTGTTGTGCCGCTTTAACACGTGCAACCATTGCATCTAATTCAGCAACATTACTTACCGTCATATATTTCTCCAAAGATTTATAAAATTAAAAAGTGTTCAATTAAAACTGCGTCAATTAATCTAGAAAAACTTGTCTTAGTAAAAAACTCTTGAAGCCAGTATATGAATTTACCTTTATAAAGTTTTGATCAAGATCACGTGTAGTTAAATAACAGAGTTATAATAATAATAAAAAAATTATATAAAAAACAAGTGTTACTTCTCTATTTTTCGGAGTTAACTTACTATAAATGTATGTTTATATGCAATTCTTAATTTTTTGTAATTTTGTTACATGATTTTTTGATCAAAAAAACTTGAATAAACTCAATTAATTAAAAAATCTTTGCGTGTGAGGTGAAGGGGTAATAAGCTTCGAGTTTACTCTTCTTCTTAAATAGGTCTTTTATGTCCAACGCCTCTTCATTTGCTCGCTGTCTGTTATATTTTTCCGCTATTGTCATCTCACTTGCAGGAATAAAAGTTGCAGCGCCGATTGTTGTACCTTTTTTACTTTCTTTATTTGTGGCAATTATTTGTAATCCGGCTGTTAATTTTCTATCTGCTCGAAGAGTCCCTCGTGGATTAGCAATTACAATCGTGATTATCTTTATCTTTTTGATGTTTATTATATTGGGCAGCATTATTGGTACTTCGGTTAATAGCTTCAGAAATGCATTACCCGTTTATGAAGAGCAACTATCGACACAAATAAGCTGGTTAATTGGGCGGATGGCTCAATATAACATTACCATTTCAATGGCAGAAGTACGTGCCTATTTTGACCCTGCAAAAATAATGAATTTAGTAACCAGTACCCTGAGCAGTTTTAGCAGTGTGCTAGGAAATATATTTTTACTATTGTTAACCGTGGTATTTATGCTGTCTGAAGGTAAGAGCTTTTCAGATAAATTACATATCGCATTTGATGATTCTGCTAGTAAAGTAAAAAGCTTAGATCACTTCTTAAAATCCGTTAACCAATATATGGCAATAAAAACCGTGATTAGTTTGTTTACAGGCTTTATTATTGGCTTCGTTTTATGGTTGTTAGGCGTCGATTTTTATATTCTTTGGGCTTTATTGGCTTTCTTATTTAATTATATTCCTAATATAGGTTCAATTATTGCGGCAATTCCAGCGGTTATTTTGACTTTTTTACAACTGGGTATGGGACATGCAGCAGTGGTTGTTGCCTTGTTCCTAGGCGTTAATACGGTTATGGGCAGTATCATTGAGCCGAGATTCATGGGGCGCAGCTTAGGTCTTTCTACCATAGTTGTGCTGCTATCTTTGATTTTTTGGGGATGGTTACTGGGTGTCGTGGGAATGCTTTTATCGGTACCACTTACCATGATTTTCAAAATAGCCTTAGAAAATAGTGAAGATGGTCGATGGTTTGCCATATTATTAAGTTCCGATGAAGAAATAGATGACCTACAAAAACTCACACAACAAGATAATAAAGAATGAAAATACTAGAACCGATTAATTGGCAGCAAGTTAATAGCCAACCTGAATACGAAATGCAACGTTTGTTGCATGGACGAAGTTTTCAAGTTGCTGAATATGCACACGTAAACATTGATTGGTTAGCACCAGTTGTGTTAGTTATTTTGTATAAAGAAGTGCAAAGAGAATGGTTAGAAGAGTTAAGTGACGCATTATTAAAAAAAATGACGGAGCTAGAGTTTAGCGTTAACAGTATACAAGTGCAGTATCGTTGCCGTGATTTTGCCCCAACAGAAGTTTTATATGGTGAAAAGATCACAGATCTTGTTGCCACTGAGCAAGGTTTAAAATATCAAATAAACTTAGGTAGTAAGCAGAATTACGGTATTTTCCTAGATATGATTAATGGTCGTCAATGGTTGCAAGATAATAGCCAAAATAAACGCGTCTTAAATCTTTTCTCTTACACTTGTGCTTTTTCAAATGCTGCAATTGCAGGAGGAGCTGAGCAGGTAATCAATCTTGATATGAGTAAAGCGGCTTTGGCTGTCGGTCGTGATAACCATAGATTAAATGGACATGACTTAAGCAAGGTTAAATATCTTGCTCATGATCTTTTCAAATCTTGGGGGAAAGTTAAACGTTTTGGCCCCTATGATATTGTGATTGCAGATCCCCCTTCTTTACAGAAGGGCAGTGTTAATATTAAACGTGATTATCCGAAAATAATACGTCGTTTACCTGAATTATTAACAGCGCAAGGGCTTGCCTTATTATGCTTAAATTCACCAGATTTAGATTTACAGTTTTTAAAGCAAGTGATTGCCGATGAATGCCCACAAGCTGAAGTGATTGGACAAATTAATCCACCGGATATTTTTATCAATATTGAGCCGGAACGTGGTTTGAAGTGTTTGTTAGTAAAGTTAGTATCTGATAAATAAACGCATACAAATCGAATAAAAAAAGCCCCGCTTTGCAAAAACAAAGCGGGGCTATTTAATGTATACCCATGATACTTCAAAATACTTTGTTGCATCTTGAAGTATCATGGGTACAGAAGTTAATTATGCATTAGCTTCTGCAAGTAACTTATCTTCTGCTTGTGTTGCTTGAATTGCTGTTAATGCGATTGTGTAAACAATATCATCAACTAAAGCACCACGAGATAAATCATTAACCGGCTTACGCATACCTTGAAGCATAGGACCGATACTGATTAGGTCTGCACTACGTTGTACGGCTTTGTAAGTCGTGTTACCAGTATTCAAGTCCGGGAAGATGAATACAGTTGCTTTACCAGCAACAGGGCTATTAGGCGCCTTACTCTTAGCTACATTTTCCATAACAGCAGCATCGTACTGTAGCGGACCATCGATAAGAAGGTCTGGACGACGTTGTTGTGCGATTTTTGTCGCTTCACGTACTTTTTCAACATCAGAACCTGCACCAGAATTACCTGTAGAGTAACTGATCATTGCAACTTTAGGGTCGATACCGAATGCAATCGCTGAATCAGCAGATTGAATCGCAATATCAGCAAGTTGCTCAGCTGTTGGGTCTGGGTTAATTGCACAGTCACCGTAAACTAAAACTTGATCAGGCAATAGCATGAAGAAGATTGAAGAAACTAAGTTTGCTCCAGGTGCCGTTTTAACTAATTGTAGAGGCGGACGAATTGTATTAGCCGTTGTATGAACTGCACCAGAGACAAGACCTGCTACTTCATCTTCAGCTAACATCATTGTACCTAATACAACTGTGTCTTGAAGTTGTTCACGTGCAACTACTTCAGTAAGGCCTTTAGCTTTACGTAACTCAACCATAGGTGCAACGTAGTTTTCAATTACATCTGTTGGATCAATTACTTCAACATCATCAGTTAAAACAATGCCTTGTTGTGTTGCAATGCGGTGTATTTCTGCTGGATTACCTAGTAGAACTGGCTTAGCAATACCACGTTGAGCACAGATAAGTGCAGCTTGAATTGTACGTGGCTCTTCGCCTTCTGGTAATACAATACGCTGAGAGTTTTTACGTGCTAATTCAGTTAAGTGGTAACGGAATGCAGGTGGTGATAAACGACGTGTTAGAGACGAATCTTCTGTTAACGTGTTTAACCAATGCTTATCAATATGACCAGCGATGTACTCTTGTACTTTTTCAATACGCTCAAGGTCATCAACAGGAATTTCCATGTTGAAGTTTTGTAAGCGTTGCGCTGTTTGCCAAGTATTACTCTTAATCAGTAAGATTGGTAAACCAGCTTCCATTGCGCGATTACATAACTTAAGCACTTCAGGCTCTGGCGTGTAATCACCAGTTAGTAATAAACAACCAATTTTCATGCCGTTCATAACTGCTAGACAAGCTGCAATGATAACATCACTGCGATCGCCAGATGTTACTAACATTGAACCTGCTTTGAAATGCTCAATCATATTAGGGATTGAACGTGCACAGAATATAACACTTTGTAAACGACGGTTTTCTAGATCACCTTGATTTAATACGTCTGCATGCAGATGTAATGCTAGATCTTTTACACGTGGTGCAATTAGCTCTGAGCTCCAAGGGATACAACCTAAAATAGGCAGTGGGCTTTTACTAAACATCTGTAATACTTCAAGATTATTAGTAGAAGAACCGTAAGGAATATCGAACATCTCAGTTAGGTCTGGACGAGATTTTTCTTCTTCGTCGATAGGAGCGCCAACTTTATTGATGATGCAACCAGCAATACGTTTATTATCTTTACCACCAAAAGAAGAAACCGCAATTTCCATGCGCTCTTTTAGTTGCTGTGATGAATCGTTGCTTGGATGAGTTACAAATACCATTTCAGCATTTAATGCTTTAGCGATTTTGTAGTTCATTTCATTAGCAAACTGATGTTTATTAGTTGGTACTAAACCTTCTACGATAAACACATCACTACCGCTAGTGTTTTCACGGAAACGCTCAACAATATTTTCTAATAAATCAGAAGAACGACCAGCAGACATTAGGTTTTCTGCATACTTAATAGAAAACGGTTCTGGTGGGTTGATAGATGAAGCGTTACGCAACGTTGTTGTTGAACGCTCTGGACCTGTATCACTTGCTCTAGGTTGAGCAATAGGCTTGAAGAAGTTTACAGCAACACCTTGACGTTCAAGTGCGCGAACCATACCAAGGCTAACAGAAGTAACACCGACACCAGAGCCGATGGGAATGAGCATAATTGTACGGGGCATAACGATTCCTTTTAATAAGATTGTTTAAAGTAAATTATAAAAAAAGGGAGTATTAATCGTAGCGACTATTAACTCCCTAAATCATTTATTGCTGATTAGTGTTATGCAGAAACCAAAGCTAATGAATCTTGAGCGATAACCCACTCTTCATTTGTTGGGATAACCATTGCAACAGGCGTGTTATCAGCAGTGATAACTCCTTGTGTACCAAATAATGCAATTTTATTTTTATCAGCATCAACTTGGTAACCAAAGATAGATAGTAGATCTAGTACTTTAGCGCGGATAATATCTGAGTTTTCACCGATACCACCAGTGAATACGATTGCGTCAATGCGACCAAGCGGAACCGCATAAGAAGCGATGTATTTAGCTAGACGGTAACATAACATGTCCATCGCTAATGTAGCGCGCGCTTCACCAGCAAGGTAACCTTCTTCGATAGTACGGCAATCGCTAGAAACACCAGAAATACCTAGTAGACCACTTTGTTTTTGCAGCATATCCATAACGCCTTCAAGGCTGTAACCTTCACGGTTAACTAAGTACTCGATGATGCTAGGATCAAGGTCTCCACTACGTGTGCCCATAACTAAACCTTCAAGCGGTGTCATACCCATACTTGTATCAACACTTGCGCCATTTTTGATAGCAGTTACAGAACCGCCGTTACCAAGGTGAGCTGTGATAAGGTTAGTTTCTTCAATCGGTTGATTAAGTACTTTCGCAGCTTCACGGCTAACGAATAAATGACTTGTACCGTGCATACCGTAACGACGGATACCTTTCTCTTTGTAAAGGTTGTATGGCAATGCATACATAAATGCAGTTTGTGGCATAGTCTGGTGGAAAGCAGTATCGAATACAGCAACTTGTGGAAGCGATGGGAAAGCTTGTTGTGCAGCTTGGATACCCATTACTGCAGCTGGGTTATGAAGCGGCGCTAAAGAAGCACATTTTTCAATGCTTTCTAATACGTTTTGATCGATAACTACAGATGAAGTAAACTCTTCTCCACCATGTACAACACGATGACCAACAGCAACAAATTGCTCTGCTAAGCCTTCTTCTTTATTGATGATGTTTTCAACAATGTAAGAAATTGCTGCTGAATGGGCACTGTTTTCTGGTAAGTTGATTAATTCTTTTTTACCTGCAATCTTCCATTTAATACGAGCATCAGGAAGATTAAAACACTCTGCAAGACCACTAATTAACTCATCGCCATTGCTAGCGTTAATAACAGCAAATTTAAGAGATGAACTACCACAGTTAAGGACAAGTACAAGTTTGTTGTTCATGAAAGATTCCAAATAATAAAGTTGATCACACTACGCAGAGTATTTCTGAGAATACATATGCGCTGAATAAGGTCTGTGCGTAATATAAACGATACTAGATTGAAAATAATGACGACACAGCTCACATAATGATAACATGGAGTCTATGCTTATGTAACAAAATCATAAAGCCGAATTAGTAAAATGTTATTTAAAATCAACTTTTCTATCTACAGGCCTATAAGTGCCTGTGAACCTGTATTCTTCTGACTTTATAATTGAGGTTATCTTGAATTTATTTTTTGATGTGCTTAAACAGGGTGACAAATATTTACAACTGTGGCCTAAACAAAGAACCCTAAACAGCTTGTTTATCGACAGTAAAATTGTTTTTTATACGCAATTGTTAATGAAAATCTGTCCCGCTTTTGTGATCTTATTGGTCGGCTTACAAATCGCATTTCCATTGTTGCTTAGTTGGCCGACTACAGCGACTCTTGTACTGTTTTTATTAGGTTTACCGGTGCAAGGTTTATATTGGTTAGGTAAGCGTTCCGAGACTTTAATACCACACAAACTAGTGCCTTGGTACATAGCTATTCAACAAAAACTAAGTGGTAATAAGAACACTAAAGCACAATTAATAAGCCAGCCTAGTTATTTAGACTTGGCGAGGCTGTTAGTTAATGCATTTAAGGTAGGCGGAGATAATTTTCTACAACATCATGAGTTAATTTAATACTTAACTTCTTTTGTAGATTTCTATATTAAAGTCGCATTCAATCGACCAACTAGCTTGAGCTAATAATGCTTGCATTTTTTGTTGATTAAACTTCCAAGCAAAAGGTGTCATATTGATCAAATCTTGAACGGCCTGCGGATCGCTAGTTTGTAGTGGGTAATTCAAGTTGATTTGTTGTGTTTTTTCAAAACCTTCAGGGGCCGCATTATCTTGTGCATGCTCCGTGACCTTCTCATAAATCACTTCTCTTAGTTCTAATAAATGCCTTGGAGCAGGTGTTACTGTGATCAGGTAACCAGCAGATTTAATTAAGCGCTTTAATTCACTGTCTAGAGAGGGGGCATAGATACGAATTAACGCATCAAGACTATTCTCCGCTAATGGCACATCATAAGCACTGGCAACACAAAAACTCACATTTTTATAGCGTTTCGCTGCGTAACGTACCGCAACTTTTGAAATATCTAAGGCATTAACTTTAAATTGATTGGGTAAGCTATTGGCTAAATGTGCGGTGTAATAGCCTTCGCCACAACCCAGGTCTAAGATCTGTGCCTGTTCTTTATCTGCTAATAAGTCATTAACTAGTACACATAGCTTTTGCGCTAAAGGTAAGTAGCCATCGGTATTTAAAAAGGCCCGTCTTGCTTGCATCATCTCTTTATTATCACCTGGATTTTTGGAATTTTTAGCATTAACAGGTAATAAATTTAAATAACCTTCTTTGGCAATATCAAAGTGATGGTTATTAGCACAGATTTGCGTGTTATGAGTTTGTTGAAATGGAGATTGGCACAGGGGGCAAATGAAAGCAGTCATAATTTGGCTCTATGAAACGGGCAAAGGCTTGCCCGTTTAACTTTTAATTAATAAATAATGGTTAATTAATAAATAACATTATCATGGTATTCTAGAAGCACATTTTTGACATTTTCCATGGTCTCATGTGATGGTGTACTAACACCTTCAAGAGGGTAAATCTCACCCATTGCAATCCATTTATGTCTGCCTAATTCATGGTAAGGCAACATCTCAATTTTTTCAATGTTCTTCATTGGCGCAATAAATTTACCAAGTGCATGAGCATCTTCTAGCGCATCGGTATAGCCCGGCACAACAACATAACGTAAATAAACAGGTTGATTACTTTCAGCAAGATATTTTGCAAAATCAAGAGTGTATTTATTGCTTACATGGGTAAGGTCGATATGCTTTTTATTGTCCATTTGCTTAATATCTAGCAACACTAAATCAGCAACGTTCAAGACACTTTTGGTTGTATCGTCAATTCTGCGTACAAAACCATTAGTATCAAGGCAAGTATGAATACCTTCTAAGCGGCAAGCTTCAAACATAGCACGTACAAATTCAGGTTGTAACATTGCCTCACCACCTGAAATAGTGATTCCGCCGCCAGAAGCTTCGATGAAATGGCGATATTGCAATATCTCTGTCATTAACTCATCAACTGTCATCTCTTTACCACCTTCGAGATCCCAAGTATCACGATTGTGGCAGTACTTACAGCGCATTAAACAACCCTGTAAAAAAATAATGAAGCGGATTCCTGG
>JBALXF010000039.1:0-2681 GCA_036961085.1 Psychromonas sp. | reverse complement strand
CATTAAAAACTCCTAAAGATGTAACGAATCTAGTTTTATACGTGCCTAGATTGTTACTTTAAAAAATAGTTATGTAAATAATATACTTTATTTAAATAATTATTCTCTTAAAAAAAAGAAAGGTTTCATTCGTGAGAATGAAACCTTAATGATTATAACAGGCAAATATAAATATTTGCCTTAATAATTTCTAATTTATAGTGTAGCTGTAAAAGTACGCGTAATTACGTCTTGTTTTTGCTCTGCAGTTAGCGAGTTAAAACGCACTGCGTAGCCAGATACACGGATAGTCAGCTGAGGGTATTTCTCAGGATTTTCCATTGCATCTAATAACATTTCACGGTTCATTACGTTTACGTTTAAGTGTTGACCACCTTCAATGTCAGGTGTGTGCTTAAAGTAACCGTCCATTAGACCCGCTAAGTTAGCTTTTTGTGAATCGTCTGTTTTACCTAATGCATTTGGTACGATTGAGAATGTGTAAGAGATACCATCCTGTGCGTAAGCAAACGGAAGTTTAGATACAGATGTTAATGATGCTACAGCACCTTTCTCATCACGTCCGTGCATTGGGTTAGCGCCTGGTGCAAAAGGAGCACCTGAACGACGACCGTCTGGTGTGTTACCGGTTTTCTTACCGTATACAACGTTAGATGTAATAGTAAGGATAGACTGAGTAGCACGTGCATTACGGTACATTTTACGTGATTGGATTTTCTTCATGAAGCTTTCAACAAGCTCACAAGCGATATCATCAACACGTGAATCGTTATTACCAAATTTAGGGTAATCACCAGAAATATCAAAGTCTACTGCAATGCCGTCTTCATCACGGATAGGTTTAACTGTTCCGTATTTAATTGCAGATAGAGAATCGGCTGCAATTGAAAGACCCGCAATACCACACGCCATTGTACGTTCAACATCACGATCGTGAAGTGCCATTAGAGACGCTTCGTAGCTGTATTTATCGTGCATGTAGTGAATACAGTTAAGTGCAGTCACATATTGCTCAGCTAACCAATCCATGAAGTGATCAAGATTTGAGTAAACTTCATCAAAGTCTAATACTTCACCTGTAATTGCAGGGATAGTACGTGGACCAATTTGTGCTTTAGACTTCTCATCAACGCC
Source organism: Psychromonas sp. (assembly GCA_036961085.1). Lineage (GTDB taxonomy): Bacteria > Pseudomonadota > Gammaproteobacteria > Enterobacterales > Psychromonadaceae > Psychromonas. Next base: position 1,547 of record JBALXF010000039.1, on the reverse strand, counting down.
GCCGTTGATTGCGTATAATAATGTCTTAGCAAGGTTAGCACGTGCGCCAAAGAACTGCATTTGCTTACCAACAATCATTGGTGATACACAACAAGCGATAGCGTAGTCATCGTTGTCGAAATCAGTACGCATCAGATCATCATTTTCATACTGGATTGAAGAAGTATCGATAGATACTTTTGCACAGTATTTTTTGAAGTTGATTGGAAGTTGCTCAGACCATAAAACAGTGATGTTTGGCTCTGGAGAAGGACCCATAGTGTACTGTGTGTGTAGGAAACGGAAACAGTTTTTAGTAACTAGAGTACGACCATCAACACCCATACCACCGATAGATTCTGTTGCCCAGATTGGGTCACCAGAGAATAGATCATCATATTCAGGAGTACGTAGGAAACGAACCATACGTAACTTCATTACTAGGTGATCGATAAGTTCTTGTGCATCAGTTTCAGTGATTAGACCTGATTGAAGATCTTTTTCAATGTAGATGTCTAAGAATGATGCAGTACGACCAAATGACATTGCTGCGCCATTTTGAGATTTGATTGCCGCTAGGTAACCAAAGTAAGTCCACTGGATTGCTTCTTTAGCATTCGTTGCTGGACCAGAAATATCGCTACCGTAAGAAGCAGCCATCTCTTTCATTTGACCTAGAGCACGGTATTGCTCGAAGATCTCTTCACGAAGTTTCATTGTGTCTTCTAATGAAGTACCTGCAACTAATTCAGCTTCTAAACTCTTATGTTGAGCAGCTTTCTCAGCCATTAAGAAGTCGATTCCGTAAAGTGTTACACGACGGTAATCACCGATGATACGACCACGACCGTATGCATCTGGTAAACCAGTTAAAACACCAGACTTACGACATTTAAGGATATCGCCTGTGTATACGTCAAAAACACCTTGGTTATGTGTTTTACGGAATTCTGAGTAAGTCTTTTTGATCGTTGGATCTAATTCTTTACCGTAAACTTTACAAGAACCATCAATCATACGAATACCACCGTTAGGGATAATCGCACGTTTTAGTGGAGCTTCAGTTTGTAGACCAACAATTGTTTCTAAGCCTTGGTCGATATAACCAGGTGCATGAGAAGTGATTGTAGAAACAACATCAGTATCAAAATCAACAGGTGCGTGAGTAGCATTTTCCTGTTTGATTCCTACCATTACACTTTCCCAAAGCTCATCTGTTGCTTTAGTTGCGTCAGCTAGGAATTCTTCGTCGCCATCAAAAGGAGTGTAGTTTTTTTGGATGAAGTCACGAACATTAACTTCAGTTTTCCAAGTGTCACCAGCAAAACCATCCCATGCTGATAGAAAATCTTCATTTAGTTTAGTCATAAAGCTTTACCTTTATTGTTAGAGATTAAATATAAAATTATAAACTTGTGTGTTTTTTGTGCAATAAAATTATTTTTATCTATTAAATTAAAATAATTTTTTGAATAAGCAAATATAGTACTTGGTTATTCAGTGTAAATTTTTAATCAAAAGCTTGTATTTATTGTGCTTTTTATTTTTAAGCACCTTGAAACAAACTT
>JBALXF010000399.1:0-3395 GCA_036961085.1 Psychromonas sp. | reverse complement strand
GTAAGCATTGAAAGTGCTTCATAGATAGTTTGTGTCTGTAATACAACAACTGGGTTAGTATCTTGAACATCGTTTACAGTTAAAGTGTTTAGTGAATTTTTCATGGGTAATCCTTTTATAGTTTTTTCAATAGTTTTTATATGAGTTGTTTGTAATGTTTCTTTTGCTGCTAACCAGTAACCTAAGCCGACGACTACACCGCCTCCAACAATATTGCCCAATGTCACCGGGATTAAATTGTGGTTGATAAAGTTTGACCAAGTTAAGTCAGCAAAATGGCCGCTAGCAAAGCCATGTGAAATTAAGAATTCTGCGCTACTTGTACTGTTTATTATTATTCCTAGCGGTACCATGAACATATTTGCGACACTATGTTCAAATCCACTGCTGATAAACATAGCAACCGGTAAAATTAACAATAATGATTTAGTGAGCATATCTTTACTGCTCATCGTCATCCATATACCTAAACAAACCAATAAGTTACATAGCAGCCCTAATACAAAAGCCTGCGACCACGTATGGTGTAATTTATGTTGTGCAACTTGCAGTACATTAATACCCCAGCTACCGCCATCTAGTAGGTGCATTTTAGCCATCATCACAAGTGATACTAAAATTGTCGCGCCAACTAGGTTGCCTAAATAGACGCGAATCCAACACATTAATAATTGTTTGGTTGAATATAATCCTTGAACCCAACCGACAGTACTTAATACGGTACTTGTGAATAGCTCACCACCACATACGACTACCAAAATTAGACCTAAACTGAATACCAGACCGCCCATTAAGCGTGTTAGACCCCAAGGTAAATCGCCAGCTCCGGTTGTTACCGTGATATAAAAAACAAAAGCAATGGCAATAAACATTCCTGCAAATATTGATAACACAAACGATTTTGCAGCAGATTTCTCTATTTTAGACTCACCGTATTTTTCGAAACTTGCTAATGCAGCATCCTTAGTTTGTTGTTTAATAAAGTGTTCATTACTTAGTAACGTGATTGCTTTATTAGTGTTTACTGAGATATCTTTATTCACATTAATTTTCTCCTTTATAAATGAATGGGATAGTTTTTATTATCTATCAATAGTTTAAATAAGTTACCTGCTTAGTTGACGAGAGTAATCTTATGTGAATATCTTCAATAATAAAAATTGATAATATAAATACTAACAATCAATTTTATTGATATAGAACATGTATACGAGATCTGAGTTGTATTTATTATATTTATTAGAAGCATTTGATTTATTTGGGATAATTTCTTTTGACATGATATATAGAGAGTGAATGTATGTTGCAGAGCGTTTAACTAGGGCTGTTGGTTAATATCCTCTGAATACAGGCAAAAAATGCCAATTAAAAATTGGCATTTAAATGGTATTAGAAAGATAGATGGGTGAACATTAGATAGACCACTCGCCTTTACCAAAGCGGTAGATAAGTGATGTACTGTATTGGTTTTCTCTTGTTTTTTCATTGGTGCTGTAATAATGACGCCAGTCAGCTTGAATTGCCCACTTACGATGAAGTTGGTAATGCAGACCTAAACCACCATTAACTTGGAAAGTTTTATCATCTCTTGATTCATCAAACATGGTTTCGCCAATACCCGCTGTTGCATATGGTCTAAATTTACTATCAGCGTTAATATAGTATTGCGCGTCTAAGCCATAGTTTTCATACTTCACTTTTTGATCGGTCTTTTTATCATTTAAATCAGCAGTGCTGTAATTTAAACGAGTAGAAAAGTTTTTAGTGAAATATAAACCTAATGACCATTGATAACCATAATCATCGGTTAATCCCCAACTATCATCTGTATTAACATATACACCACCAGCCGAGAATCCAATAATACCGGTATCTACAGGGTCAGTCGCGTGGTTTTGATGTCGACTATTAGCAGTACGTTTTCTTTTACCACTGATGCCTTCTAGTGCTTTACTATCGTCACTACCGTACATATATCGCACGGTGAAACCTACTTGGTTTTCTACATGCTCTCCGTAAGGCGCTTTTACTTGGTTATATGTGAAATAACCTGTACCTGCTTTAATAATATCTTGCCCCATCATGGCATTAAAATTACGGCCTAAAGAATCAACGGGATCAAGTGCGAATAATGCGGTATTACCTAAATATTCAGAGCCCAGAACGGTACCACCATTATTCCAAATATCTCTTTCAGTATTAAATGCCCATTCCCCGTATGCCCAACCTATCACTGGGGTAACAACCAAATCTTGAATAGAAGGGATTTCTGCAAATGCTTCGATGCCATATTCCCAATAGAATGTAGACATCATAAAGGAATACATAAAAGCATCCCATTGACGATAGCCCGATTTGCGCGCAGTTTGATAATAAACACCGCCAAAATAACCGTGTCCAATAAGGTTTATGTACCAATCATCTCGATCCCATACCGGGCCTGCTTTAACATTATCCACCCATCTTTGACCCAGGTTCTGTTCTCTACTTGAATCATCCCAATTAGTAACAGATTCGGGCATGATTGCTAATACGCCCATAACAGCAAAGCCGTAACCAAAGATTGATTTAGTTTGTGATACTAAACGATCCGAGTCTTCACCACTTTGAGCATTAAATAATGAGACGCGATAAGGGTTGTCGTAAAAGCTCTCATCAATTTCAAGTTCTTCCCAAGAAGAATTGGTTGGTTTTTTTTCATAAGGGCTGTCGTCAGAGGGTTTTTCTTCAGCAAACACAGCGCTAGGAATAGTAAACAATGCAAGATATATTGCATTGTTTAAAAATTTATTAGTAGGGCTGTTTTCTTTCATGGTCACAACATTTGCTCATATCAGGTAGAAGTTGATATTAGTATAACAACTGACTCTAGTCTTACGATGAATTTGTGAAATTCATCACGTTAATCATCAATAAATACACTGTTATTTATGCGAAGTTGAGATATAAGAATGTGTTGCTAACAAGCAAGGTTATATTCCGCGCACATGAATAGTTAGTCGAGCAGGTCAAAAACATTAAAAGCGTCCTAGCCTTAACTTTTAGGCTTGTAGTTAATGGTTAAATATTGATAAATTGTTACCCATCTACACGAAATAAATTCAAACAAACAATAAGAAGAATATGAATACACTTTTAAAACAGATCACTCAAAAACTGGCTGACGAATTGCGAATCAATGCGCAGCAAGTCAATACCTTTATTACTTTATACGATGATGGCAATACCGTACCGTTTATCGCGCGTTATAGAAAAGAGATGACACAAGGGTTAGATGACACGCAATTACGTTTACTTGAAACGCGATTAACCTATCTTAGGGAGTTAAGTGCACGTCGAATTTCTATTATCAAAAAAATTGATGATGATGGGAAGTTAACTGATAAGCTAAATCA
>JBALXF010000398.1:0-3398 GCA_036961085.1 Psychromonas sp. | reverse complement strand
TGGGTTAATTGCTGTGACTTTTGTGCCATTTGCTCTATAAAAGGCTCGGCGGCCGGTGAAAGCAATGCTTTAAAGTCTTCTAAATCTATACGCGGTTTGCTCAATGCACGCTGCACATCATTCGCTGTTTTCGCATAAATAGATAGGCGGATATCATCCCAATTGTATTGTTTTATCTGTTCACTAAAAGTCATTTATTATCCCGCTTCTAAAAAAGCAGTTAAAGGGCTAGATGCAACAGCATGGTTAACCTGTCCAGCTAATCCTGCAAGGTAAGCTTGACGTCCAGCCTGTACCGCTTTTGCAAATGCTTCACTCATGGCAACAGGGTCACCAGCAACAGCCATAGCTGTATTGACTAACACCGCATCTGCGCCCATTTCCATTGCTAAGGCAGCATGCGAAGGACTACCTATTCCAGCATCAACAATAACGGGAATATTTGCCTGCTCAATGATAATTTCTAAAAAATCTAGAGTTTTTAGACCTTTATTAGAGCCGATTGGCGCACCTAACGGCATTACCGCGGCACAACCTGCTGACTCTAAATGTTTACATAAAACCGGATCTGCATGCACATAAGGCAAAATAACAAAACCATCATTGGCTAATACTTCTGCAGCTTTTAATGTCTCAATAGGATCGGGTAATAAATACTTAGGATCAGGATGAATTTCTAATTTTAACCAATTGGTTTGTAATGCTTCACGGGCTAATTGCGCCGCATAAATCGCTTCTTTGGCATTACGCGCACCAGAAGTATTAGGTAGTAAATTCATTCCGTTCTTGATTAAAGGCGCAAGAATATCATCATCTTTATTTTGCATATCAACGCGCTTCAACGCCATCGTTACAAGTTCTGAACGCGAGGCTTTTAATGCCGCTAACATAGTTTGCTGATCATTAAATTTCCCCGTACCTGTAAACAAGCGAGAGGAAAATGATTTATCCGCAATGATCAGTTGATCATGAATATTTTTTAGGTTGTTTATCATTGCTTTTTATCCGCCTGCAATTGCTTGGAAAAGTGAAATTTGGTCGCCATCATTCAGTTTGTATTCAGACCACTGGGAGCGAGATACTATGCTTTGGTTTACTGCAATTGCACTGCCTTTTAAGGGACTTTCTAAGAGATTAAGTAGCGCTTCTATAGTGCAACCTTGAGGGATCTCTGTTTTTCTTTCATTTACAAATACATTCATTTTTTATCCACACACGCTGCATTTAGGGTCTTTATTAATGGTAAAGGTTTGCCAATCTAAGGTTTTTCCATCAAACAGTTTTAACTTATTGTTGATGCCAGAGGGTAAACCAACAATATACTTAATGGCTTCCAGCGATTGCATCGTACCAATAGTGCCGACTACTGGTCCCAACACACCTGAGTTGCTGCAGTTTAGAACTTGCTCTTCATCACTTGGGAATAAACAGTGGTAACAAGCGGATTCTGGCTTGCTATGATCAAATAACATTAACTGCCCTTCTAATCGAATCGCGGCGCCGACAATTAAAGGCACTTTGGCATCGACACAAGCAGCGTTAATCATTTGTCTGCTACTCATATTATCAGTGCAATCTAGGACTAAATCGACGATCATTAATTCCATTGATAGCTGTGCTTTGCTCATCTCTTTATTAATGGTGCGCACCCGTATTTCTGGGTTAATAGCCTGTAGGCGATTTTGCATCAGTACAACTTTATCTTCACCAACATCAGCTGTTTGGTAAGCGATTTGTCTCTGTAAGTTGCTCACGTCCAATTGGTCAAAGTCACTTAACACTATTGTGCCAACACCAGCGGCAGCGAGGTACATAGCAGCAGGTGAGCCTAAGCCCCCCATGCCAATGATCAGTACCTTACTTTTTTTCAGTTTTTCTTGCCCCGTTTCACCAACATCCTCAAGTAATAGATGGCGGCTATAACGTAATATTTCAGATTCCATTAACATAGTTAACCTTCTTAAGATTATTGAATTATTCTATTAAATGACTGAATGGCCGATTTATAATCATCAGCTTTAGTGATCGCTGTTACCACGGCGATACTACCTATACCTGTTTTCCAGACTGCCGGTGCGCGCGCTAGGTTAATACCACCTATTGCGACAGTGCTTATGTTCGACATCAACTGAGCATATTTATGTAAACGCTCCAGCCCCTGAGGATTTGAAGGCATGTCTTTAGTTTGGGTTTCAAAGATATGGCCAAGCGCAATGTAACTAGGTTTCAATTGCTCAGCACGTAACATTTCATAATAACCGTGGGTGCTCAAACCTAAACGTAAACCAGCATCGGCAATTACAGCTAGATCTGCGATATCCATATCTTCTTGACCTAAATGCACACCATAGGCTTTATGTTTAATCGCAAGCTGCCAATAATCATTGATGAATAAACGTGCGTTATATTTATTGCCTAATGCAATGGCATCAATGATTTGCTGCTCCACTTGTTCAGGTTGTTTATCTTTAATGCGCAGTTGTAAGGTTTTAACGCCTTCTTTGAGCACTTTATCTAACCACTCAATCGAATCTAATACCGGATACAAACCTAATTTCAATGTATCACAAGGTGCAAAACCAGGTCCTGCTTCTAATGTGCCCTCAAGATCTAATTCATAACCCATTTTTGATTCGGGTAAAACAACTTCAGGAAAATCTGCTTTATCTGTCGGCCAACCTATATGAGCAACAGCTCCTTCTCCCTTACCTATTTGCTTAGACGCTTTCAAACCTTGATTCAAATAAGCTTTAGCGATAACTAATGCATCTTCAATGAAATAATCTTGCGCCATAACCGCTGCAATTGCGCTAGATAATGTACAACCACTGCCATGTGTATGCACATCGCTTAAACGTTCACTGCTTAATGCAATTTCACGCTGGCCATCACTCCAATAGTCCAATGCGATATTATCAACAAGTTGGAAGTGACCACCTTTAATTAATACACTCTTACACCCCATCGCAATTAGTTTTTCAGCTGCAGGTTTGAATGACTCCCCACTGATTAAAGCGTGTCCAGATAGACTAAGCAGTTCATTAGCATTAGGGGTCAGCAAGTCAATGTAAGGTAATAACTTGCTTTTAATGACTTCGACAATGCCATCTTCAACCATATTGTCACCGCTAGAGGCAACCGCAACAGGATCATAAATAACAAAAGGCGGTGTTGCCCATGTTCCTTTGAAGTGTTGTAGCTTTTCAATCAGGATGGTTACATGTTCGATGCTGGCAATAAGACCAATTTTGATTACTTTTGCGGGCATATCTTCGGCAAGTCGGTCAAGTTGTGCTGCAAACATCTTCTCTGAAACACTTTCAACTAAGCTAACCTGCACAGAGTTTTGCGCAGTAACTGCACTGATCACACTACAACCATCTGCACCTAATGCTTTA
>JBALXF010000397.1:0-3410 GCA_036961085.1 Psychromonas sp. | reverse complement strand
GTATTCGGCCCAGTATCAGTTGCACCGGGTATGGTCGGCCAAATGTACCAACAATTTGGTGTGACTATTTCTGTTTCAACCATTATTTCAACCATAGTTGCTTTGACGCTAACGCCCGCTTTATGTGCCGTAATGCTGCGCCATGAAGAGAAGAAAACCACCGGTCCATTAGCGATATTTAACACAGCAGTCGATAAAGTAACACTAGGTTATGTCAAATCAGTGGGCTTTTTTGGTAAGCGTCTGTTTATCTCTGCGATAATGTTCGCTGCGTTAATTGCGGGCACTGCACTAATCGCCAATAAACTGCCAAGTGACTTCATTCCAGCCGAAGACCAAGGTTCTTTTATGGTTGATGTGAATTTACCTGAAGCCTCTGCGCTGGATAGAACCGAAGTGGTGGTTGATAAAATGATCGAGCAAATCCAGTCTATCCCTGGTGTACAGGAAGTGATTGCAGCGAAGGGCTACAGCTTATTAAAAGGTGCAGCCTCTTCAAACTCGGGCATGATGATTGTGGTACTTGAAGACTGGAGTGAACGTACTGCTCCTGAATTATCTGAGTTTGCCATTGTTGCGCAGGCACAAGCTATGATTGACAATAATACTGACATATCAGGCATGGCATTTTCTATGCCAGCTATTCCAGGGTTAGGTACCGCGGGTGGTTTAACCATGCAGCTGGAAGACCTTAATGGTCGAAGCGTTGAAGAGATGGGGCCAGCAATAGACAGTTTTGTAAACACATTAAACGAGCGTGATGAAATTGCTTTAGCATTTTCAACGTATAGCGCAAATGTGCCACAGCTGTTCTTAGATATTGACCGAGAAAAAGCAATGATTCTAGGGGTTGATTTAGCCGAGGTGAATACAACGTTAGCAGCCATGATGGGTAATATGTACATCAATGACTTCACTAAATTTGGTAAAAGTTTCCAAGTTAATATGCTAGCTGAGCAAGCTTACCGTAATGAAGAAAGTGATTTAAACCAAATATTTGTTAAATCTAATGATGGTGAAATGATTGCGCTTTCAAGTTTTAGCCAATATAAACCATTAGTTGGTTCAGATAATACTGCACGTTATAACCTGTACAACACAGCACAAATTATCACAATTCCTGGCGATGGTTTTAGCTCAGGCGATGCAATCAACGCAATGGAACAAGTTGCAGCTGATTCATTACCACAGGGGTACGCAACTGAGTGGACTGGTATGACTTACCAAGAATTAGAAGCTGGAGATTCTGCTGGGATGCTATTTGCATTGGCATTGCTCTTCACTTACCTATTTTTAGTTGCACAATATGAAAGTTGGTTGATCCCATTAGCAATCGTATTATGTGTACCAACCGCTTTATTCGGTGCATTTGCAGCCGTTGCAATGTCTGGAGGTAGTATCAATCTCTACACACAAGTAGGCTTAATTCTATTAATTGGTATGGCGAGTCGTAATGCAATATTGATTGTGGAGTTTGCTAAGGTACTCCGAGAAGACAGAGGTTTATCTATTATAGAGGCGGGTAAAGAAGCAATCTCATTACGTTTACGTGCTGTACTGATGACTGCTTTCTCTTTCATCCTGGGTGTATTACCCCTAGTAATTGCAACCGGTGCAGGCTCAGCAAGTCGAAACGCACTGGGTATAGCAAGCTTTGGTGGGATGCTTGCAGCAACATTTATTGGTTGTTTAGTGGTACCAATTCTGTTTATTGCACTGCAACGATTGAGAGAGCGCCTGAATAAGAAAACAGTAAAAGCAATTCAATAATTTCTCTGAAATCTTATTTTGAATAAGATATTCTGAAACAATGCTTTGAAATAAAGTTCTGAAATAAAAAGGGTCTTAAAGTAATTTAAGACCCTTTCTTTTTAAAGATAATATTAGAAATTTACAACAAATAAACGAAACCAAAAATTCAAAATTCAAAATTCAAAATTCAAAATTCAAAATTCAAAATTCAATCAAAACATGATTCAGTAATGATCAAGTTCAAAATCTATTGGCAAAGGTTAAGACAAGGGTATCAGCATCATATTCAGCACTAAAATTGGCATCTTTAAATTTAGACTCGCTGTAGCCATACTTAAAACCTACATCCCATTCGTGATTAATTGCATAGTTAATACCTGCTTCAGCTAACATATAAGTATCATCTTCCCAAAAATGATATTGAAATTTAGCCAGTAAAGAAAAGTCGTCAGTAATAGAATAATTCCCTTTCGCAGTACCACTGACCATTGCTCTCCAATGGTCCTCTTCAACTGTCGAGTCATCTTTGTTGGCATCTTCAGCTACCAACCCGACACGATGTACATACATACCTAACCCCACTTTGTAATCAAAGCCATAGATAGGTTTAAAGCCTTTATATACATTTGAGCCTAACATAGCATGCTGGTAGGCTGTATAAACCTCATCACCAGGGTTGAAGGTATAACCATCAACAACAAATGCTTCTTTTACTACGCCTGTACGGCGTGTTTCGAAAGGAAGAAATTCAATTTCCAATTCATTAAAATTCTCTAAAGTATATTGATAATTTATATAAGCAAAAGGTTGGCTTTCATCGACAACATCTGTGGTTTCTAAGTATCGATCTGCAAATACTTGGCCAGAACTGTCTGAGAGGTTCGCACCAATACCCAATTCAAAACGATGCTTTAATTTCTTTTGAAATACAGTAACGTTACTTTTATCTCTTTCTTGATCAAAAGCATCATTAGAAACGCGAACGCCTACTGCATAACCATCATCGGTTTTTTCTGCACTAAACTTGACACCTTCCGCTTGGTAAGGAGAAACAAAAAATTGATTTACAAGAAAGGCGATAGACGCCCCGCCCACAACATCCCCGACATAATGACGATTACCATGCACACGACTGACTGCTGCAACCGTAGCCAATGAGTAAGCAGGTATTCCCCAGGCGGCGCCATAACGCGATTGTAAAAATGCCGCTCCCGAAAATGCACCACCAGCATGCCCTGAAGGAAATGATTTCCAGCCACTACCGTTGGGACGTTTTCTGCCTACAGTTTGTTTGGTGCCCTCAATAATTAATTGTGTTGTTGCCGTTGAGAACACAACCTGTTTCGTACCTTCGAAATCATCATACATCCAACTGGCAAAGAGCCCAGTTGCAGGTAGCATAATAGTGAGCATATCACCTGCTTCGACAAATGAATCATTGGTAGAACCTGTAAAGTAACTATCAGAAAGCACGTGCGGGGCAAAAAACAAGGAAGGCAGTACGGTAAAGGGCAGTAATTTTTTCATATAACATCCATTTAAATTGTTATTTGTTATAGCTCGATTAATCCGATGCTCTTCAATAGGCTTATAAAGCACTAGATCGGAGGAACAATACTAAAAATCATTAAGACTATTATTCAGAATAATTCATCCGG
>JBALXF010000396.1:0-3423 GCA_036961085.1 Psychromonas sp. | reverse complement strand
GCACCGCAAAAGCTACTTGATAAATTACTTGCTCAAAACAAAATCACGCCGTTACAAGCTGAACTTGCTAAACGTGTGCCGATGGCAGATGACATTACAGCAGAAGCGGACTCAGGAGGTCATACTGATAACCGTCCATTCTTAACGTTATTGCCTTCAATCATTGCACTACGTGATGAGATTCAAGCACAATATAATTTCACACCTGCATTACGTGTAGGTGCTGGTGGCGGAATCGGAACTCCTGAAGCCACTTTAGCGGCTTATAACATGGGCGCAGCTTATATTGTATTAGGTAGTGTGAATCAAGCTTGTGTTGAAGCAGGTGCTTCTGAGCACACACGTAAATTATTAGCTAGCGTAGAAATGGCTGATGTGACCATGGCGCCTGCGGCTGATATGTTTGAAATGGGCGTAAAACTACAAGTTGTTAAGCGTGGCACTATGTTCGCAATGCGTGCTAACAAACTGTATGACTTGTATATGGCTTATGATTCGATTGAAGCGATTCCTGCTGACGAACGTTTACGTATTGAAAAGCAAATATTCCGTCAAAACCTTGATGATGTTTGGGCTGGTACGATTGATTTCTTCCACGAACGCGATCCTGAAATGCTAGCGCGTGCGAAAAATAGCCCGAAACGTAAAATGGCACTTATCTTCCGTTGGTATTTAGGGCTTTCGTCACGTTGGTCAAATATCGGTGAAGCTGGTCGTGAAATGGATTATCAGATTTGGGCAGGCCCAAGTTTAGGTGCATTTAACAGTTGGGTGAAGGGCACTTATTTAGAAGAATACACACAGCGTAAAGCAGTCGATGTGGCGTTACACTTGTTAAAAGGTGCAGCGTATTTACAACGTGTTAATCAGCTTAAACTGCAAGGGGTTAAATTACCAAATAACTTATTAAGTTATTCACCGGTATAGGCTTTAGTCGTTTTACTATTGCTAATTAACTTACAGATTACTCATTTTATCTTGTAATTTAACGCAATGATTTTGTTAATATCAAAGCATTGAATATTTATATTCAGTGCTTTTTTTTGGGGAAATATCCCACCATTCCCTCGTTAGTTGGTCATATTGTTTGTTCTCTTATACACATATGCATTATCCTTTTAGCATCACTCATACAATCATTCCAAACAGCACATAATTATGTAAAATGGTTTTAGATCATACTAAGAAAAAGGTAATAGCAAATCGGTTAATTAAATGAGTAGATAATTAACCGATTTATTAACAAGAGTAAGTTCATGGGTTTGGGATCCATTAGATTCCTGACATGAATCGTCTCTTGATATGCAAACCAAGAAATATAGTAACTAACTCGTTGATTTAACCGTCTCATGTGAAATGACATGAACATCATGTTGTGGGAACGCGATATTAATATTTGCAATTCTGAAACGTTTATCGATTTCTTTATGCAACTGAGTAATGGTACGTAAACGATCTCTTTGTGTTGGTACATAGGCACGTAAGGTAAGTGATAAACTACTGTCTGCAAATTTTTCGAAGTTAACAAAAGGGGCAGGATCCTCTAGCGTCCGTTCATTCTCCGTAGCAACCTCTTCGATTATTGACATTGCCAACTCCACATCACTGCCGTAGGCAATGCCAACGTTTATAAATATACGTGTGATTTCATCGCTGAGAGTCCAATTAAGTACACGGCCAGTAATTAACTCTTTGTTGGGGATCAACAGCTCTTTTTCATCAAAGTCTCTGATAGTAGTCGCACGAATACGGATACGTATCACAGTACCAGAGGAATCTCCTGAACTGCCAATAGAAATGACATCGCCAACCCGAATTGGACGTTCAAATAATAGAATTAGACCACAGATAAAATTAGCGACTATTTCTTGTAAACCAAAACCTATACCAACACTTAACGCTGCAAACATCCAGCCCAACTTAGATGAACTGATGCCAAGTAAGTTCATGATGATAAGAATACTAATTATGACTGTGCTGTAACTCGTTAATGTGACAATTGCATAGCGCGCGCCAGGCGACACTTTACCGCCTTTGAGTAAAAGTATATTTAACAGCGAAGGCAGGTTTTGGGATAAAATATAACCTGCGAAAGCAACTAAAAGGGCAGCTAAAACTTCACCGAGTGTCACCGCAATCAGCAGTTCTTTACCGTCAACAATTAAAGTTTTATTCCATAAATCGACATGTTCGAGGAAGCTCAGTGCGGGTAACATCTGCTCCCAAATTCCGAATAACCCTGTCACAGCTAATACTAATGTAGCTGCATTAATTAGTTTTTGAGTATCACCATCTAAGGTTTTTAAATCGATTGCTTGTTCCAAAGGGTCATCATGATTTAAATCGGTATTCTCACTCTCCGTTGCTTTAAGGCGATCGAATCTCGCTCTTTTAGCTTTGACTAAATTTTCATAAGCGAGTCTTTTACTGGTGATTAATAACCAACGGCTTGAAAGTGAATGGATAATCCATATTACAGCGGCAAAAAAGATTGAATAATATAGACGTTCACTAATGACACCCGCTGTATAGATATATCCGGCTAAAAACATTATGACGATGGCTATCGGTATACACATGATAAAGTAAAAAATAATTTTTTTAGTTTGTGAAGACAAGCTAGTATCTGGTGTAGGTAACTGATATATGAAGCCATTAGTCGGGTGTAAAATACTAAGTATGATTCTTACAAGCGTGAACATGACCGCTGTAAAGCTTAATATTGCTAACGAACCTCCTAATGTAGCGGGGAATAAACTAATCGAACTAAGCGTTATAAAATAGCATGGAATAGCGAAGTAAATGAATATGTTAAGCTCTTTGACAAATTTTAAAAGCCCTTTTACTTCGCGTTTGAAATGTACTTCTACCACTCCTTTGTCGATACATAGTATTTTAATGAACTGCACCGCAAACAGAGAAATAGCGGTGTAAATTCCTGCATTTGCCAATTGCACCGAGATGACTGATGCTGATGTAGGAAGTTTCATAGTCCAACTAAGCGTTAATATGATTATCGCCCAAGGTAATGTTAATAAAGTTGTATAAATTAATGCATTGATGGTGTGTAGAATACTATCGTATTTGACATGACCTACTGTTTTTCCCTTGTTTATTAATGCGACTAATAAATCGCTACGAAAGAAAATTAATAAGGCTGCTAGCGATAATGGCATTAACAGAAACAATAAATCCCGTAAACTCAACTTTTTGAGTCCCCGTATTTCATCGCTCAGATGCGTTACATATTGTTTTATCTCACTAGGCAATTGGCTGAATATAATAAAACTTAAAGCATGACTGCTTTGTATCCAAAGTAAGTGTTCAGTTAAATAGCTATCGTAATTTTCTATATTTTCTCTTAATTGAAGATATTTTCCTGCTAAATCATATAACTCACGTTGTAGTATCTGGTCATTGGAT
>JBALXF010000395.1:0-3430 GCA_036961085.1 Psychromonas sp. | reverse complement strand
TGAAACCTATTGTTGCATTAAAACCTGATGCAATCATTATGTCTGATCCTGGTTTAATCATGATGGTTCGCGAAGAATTCCCTGATATGCCCGTTCATTTAAGTGTTCAAGCTAACGCAGTAAATTGGGCAAGTGTTAAATTCTGGGAAAAACAAGGCATTGAGCGTGTTATTTTATCAAGAGAGCTGTCTTTAGATGAAATTGAAGATATACGCCAACACTGCCCTGATATTGAAATTGAAGTCTTTGTTCATGGCGCTTTATGCATGGCTTATTCTGGTCGTTGCCTTTTATCTGGTTATATTAATAAACGCGATCCGAATCAAGGCACTTGCACTAACTCATGTCGTTGGAAATACGATGCTCATGAAGCAACAGAAAATGAAACAGGTGATATTGTTGCAATTCAAAAGCCTGAGCCGACATTAGGTAAAGGCCAAGCTACAGACCAAATGTTCTTATTACAAGAACAGGGACGTCCTAATGAATATATGCCTGCTTTTGAAGATGAGCATGGTACCTATATCATGAATTCAAAAGATTTACGTGCTATCCAGCATGTAGAGCGTTTATTAAAAATTGGTGTGCAATCGTTAAAAATTGAAGGTCGTACTAAAAGTTTTTACTATTGTGCACGTACCGCTCAGGTTTACCGTAAAGCGATGGATGATGCAATTGCAGGCCGTCCTTTTGATCCAAAATTAATGGGTACTTTAGAGAACCTTGCACACCGTGGTTACACTGAAGGCTTTCTAAGTCGTCATACACATGATGAATACCAAAATTATGATTACGGCTATTCAATTAGTGATACTCAGCAATTTGTTGGTGAACTTGGGCCAAGAAATAGTAGCGGTCTTGCAGAAGTAATCGTTAAGAATAAATTCCTAGTGGGTGACCAGTTAGAGTTAATGACACCACAAGGTAACCTTAACTTTACTTTAGAACAGCTGCAAAATAAAAAAGGTGAACTAGTTGATGTTGCACCTGGCTCAGGCCACGTACTATACATGCCAGTACCTAAAGAGATTGATCTAAGCCATGCTTTATTAATGCGTAATTTGAATACGGGTCAAGATACTCGTAATCCGCATAAGTAAATAACTATGGCATTATTAATAAAAGATAACTGTATTAACTGTGATATGTGCGATCCTGAATGTCCTAATGAAGCCATCACATTTGGTGCAGAAATCTATGAAATAGATCCGAGTCTATGTACAGAGTGTATCGGGTTTTACGAGAACCCGACTTGTATCGCTGTATGTCCAATTAACTGCATTATTATTGACCCTGATAATATTGAGACTGAAGAGCAGCTATTAGATAAATTTGCAGATCTACATAGCTAAAACTCTGACAATTTTTTAGGTTTTTATGCAGCAAGCAAGATTTCTCCAGGGATCTATTTTAAAACATGTTATGACCATGTCGGTAACCAATGCCGTTGGACTTAGTGCGATTTTTTTAGTAGACCTTGTAGATATTTATTTTATTAGCTTGTTAAATGATAACCATTTAACCGCCGCCATCGGTTATGCAAGTGCACTGATGTTTTTTACGACAGCCGTTAGTATTGCTTTAGTAACAACAAATAGTGCCAAAGTTGGTAAAGCGGTTGGCCTGAAAAATGCTCCTTTAGCAAAACGTTATATTTCTCACCTATCATTATACTCTTTACTAACTTGCTCTTTTCTTTGTGTTTTTATATGGTTTTTTACGCCAGAGCTTTTACGCTTGATCGGCGCAGAAGGTCAAGTACTGATTGAAGCCACTACATACCTACGCATTATACTGCCTTCTTTTCCAATTCTTGCACTCGCTATGCAAATGGGTGCTACGCTTCGATCATTGGGAGATGGAAGAAGAGCAATGTATGGCACATTAGCTGGTAGCTTAATTAATGCCATTTTAGACCCCATATTTATCTTCACATTTAACATGGATTTACAAGGAGCAGCTATAGCCTCAGCTATATCTCGCTGTTGTGTATTTGTGATTGCTTTTTATTTTGTTTGTTATAAATATAAAATGTTTACTTTACCCAACTTATCACTTTTTAAATTGGATATAAGCAAAATTTCATTAGTCGCTATACCAGCCACCTTGACACAAATCGCAACACCTTTAGGTAATTTATACGTCACCTATGAAGTGGCTAAATTTGGTACTGAGTATGTTGCGGGTTGGGCGGTCATAGGCAGACTAATTCCAGTGGCATTTTCTGTTATGTTTGCAATTTCAGGGGCTATCGGCCCAATTATCAGCCAAAATTATGGTGCATTACAAATTAGTCGCGTCAGAGCGGTGCTGAATGAATCTTTAAAGTTTGTGTTCGCCTATACTTTGGTCATTTCACTTTTTTTATCAATGAGCCAAGATCATATTGTCACTCTATTTAATGCACAAGCTCAGACGGCTGAATTAATTAGAATTTTCTGTCAATACATTTCAATTAGTTTCATTTTTACTGGCATTACTTTTGTTACCATGGCTTTTTTGAATAATTTGGGTTATCAAAAGCATGCAACTTTATTAAACTTGGGCAAAGTCAGTTTAGGTACCGTGCCATTTGTTGCTGTAGGAGCTTTTTATTTTCAAGCTCCTGGTATTTTATATGGTCAGGCTCTTGGCACTACTTTGTTTGGTTTTATCTCGTTGATTACGGCTTATAAAATATTAAATACAATTGAAAATAAACATAAAAACAACACTGTGGGCAGTAAATCAGTAAATAAATGAGTGCAACTTATTAAACGTTAACAAACTGAGATCGAGTTTGTATTATGAATTCAAAATATTAATAAGCGAAATTATTATCGCACTAAACAAGTAATAGTTTACAATACTATGTAACTACCTAATAAATATATCAAATGGAATGATTGTTTAAATATGCGCCTATCACTTTGTATTATTTTGGCTCTAATGTTAACCGGCTGTTATAAAAACGAATCCAGCAAGACGGATACGCTATTATATTGCTTAGAGAACTCCCCCAAATCGTTCAATCCTCAAATTAGCCAAGATATTGCAACATTAGATGTAACAACACATCAGTTATACAATCGGTTAGTGAAGATAGACCCGACCACCAATCACTTTATTGCAGATTTAGCTGAAGACTGGGTAATAAGTGAAGATAATACGCAATATACTTTTAGCTTAAAAAAAGATGTTCCGTTTCATGACACTGAATATTTTACTCCAAGTCGTAATTTAAACGCATCTGATGTCATTTTTAGCTTTCAAAGAATATTGAAGCAAAGCCACCCTTTTCATTCAATTAATAACAATTTAGATGTCGACTTTATTAACCATCCATTTGCGAGTTTAATCGACAACATTGTTAAAATTGATGATTACACTGTACAAATAAATCTAAACAAACCGGATGCGACATTATTATCCAATTTAGCCGCCCCTTATT
>JBALXF010000394.1:0-3440 GCA_036961085.1 Psychromonas sp. | reverse complement strand
TACGCAATTTTTTGATTGCCCAGTTATTCAATCGAGTGGGCGAAGCTACCCCATAGACGAAGTATATATACCCATAAAAGATGAAAGCCGCTGGCTTGATGCTATTGCACCTTTAATAAAACAAGCACTAAAAATAATTGATGATCATCAAATAAAACTTATTCATGCCAATAGCGCAGCTCCCAGCCAGTGGTTAAATTTTGCAGCACGTCTGCGTAACTTACCTTTAATATGCCATCTGCACTCCATTTATCAACTGCGCGATCGATTAACTCTTGGTTTATACCAAGTATCGATGGCTGTCGGCGTTAGCCAATATGTGTTGGGTGATTTGCATAAAGATAATATGCCCCGCTCTCGCACTCGTGTTATTGCCAACGGCATTGATACTAAAAAACTACAAAGCCAAAAAACCATTCAAATTGACGACAAAATATCTATAGACGCTAATGATTTTGTTATCGCTACCGTTGGTTCATTGATTCACCGCAAAGGCGTCGATTTGATTATTACCGCGGTTGCACAGTTGCTTAAAAACCAACTGCCTATTCGCCTGCTTATTATTGGCGATGGCCCAGAACGCAATAATCTAGAGAAGCAAATAGAGCAACTTGGGCTTACAGATAAAATAACCCTACTTGGAGAGCAGGATAATGCCTTCGCTATTCTTCGTGATCAGGCCAACCTATTTGTGACAGCGGCAAGGGAAGAAGCTTTTGGTTTAGTGTCAGCTGAAGCAAGCGTGGCTGGATTACCGGTAATAGCACCAGCTGTTGGTGGCATTCCAGATGTCGTGATTGATGGAAAAACAGGCACATTAATTGCTAGTGAAGATAACCAGGCTTTGGTTGAAGCAATTACGGATTATTATCTAAATCCTTCGCTTTGCAAAATGAGGGGAAAAGCAGGTTACCAGCATATAACAGAAAACTTTAGTATCGGCAGTAACTGCCAAAATTTCGAAAACTTATACCTAGAAATGTTAACGACTACCACAAAAACAACGCCTTGGTACAAGAACTGGAGTTTCGATTTATCTCTGCAAAGTGTCTATAAACGAGTTATCAAAAGAGGGCTTGTTAATGAAGCATAAACAACATTTAATTGTCATTGATCCTACAGCCTTCAGTGGTGGCTCTAAAGTAGCTACTGAAAGCATTTTACGCTTACTTGACCAAGATAAGTTCCGAATCACAGTGCTGAGTGCGGATCCAGACTCATGGAATTGGTCAGGGTTAAATACAGTGAGATTGTTTGAGTTAAAATGGCTAGCAGAAAAGGAACAAGGTATTGCTTACTTCTTAAGACACTTATTTATAGCCCTATGTTTAATAATCACCCGTTTACGCTTTGGACGTTATGATATTGCTTTAGGTGCTTCGGGACCAGGTGTAGATTTATCCATCTATATTTTGAAACTACTAATGGGCTTTAAGGTGATACAACTTATCCACGGTCCAGTCGCACGTTCTCGTACTATTGCTCGTTGTTTATTATCAGCTGAGCAAGTCTATTATCTTGAAAGTAGCAAAGACTCTTTATTAAATTGTCTCGCCTGCTCTAATGAAGCTGATATTAATACATTACCAACAAACTTTCATATAATGAATAATGGCCTTAGTGAACAACGTTGGCCTAGCGCTTGCCAACGTATAAAACCAACGATATTTTGGGCAGCCTCACTGCTTAAGTGGAAAGGTTTAGAAATATTAACCTCAGCATTACAAAAGATTCCTAATGGGCAGCGACCTACAACGCATATCTGCTATATCAAGCCTAAACAAACAAAATTAGCAGTTAGCCAACTACCAAAACAGATGATAAATGTGCACTGCCATGAGAACCCTAGCAATATCAATAACTACAGAGCAAGCGCAAACATATTTGTTTCAACCAGTAAAAATGAACCCTTTGGTCTATCTATTTTAGAAGCGATGGCGGCCGGTCATTGTATTTTGATCCCAGAAGATGGCGCATATTGGGATCGTACCTTAATAAATGATATTAACTGTATTAAGTATCAAGCAGATAATAGCGACGACCTAATGCACAAGCTTATGCTCTTAAATACAGATTTAGAACAGGTGATAAAACTAGGTAAACAGGCAGCGATAGTGGCAAATAACTACGCGGCAAAAAAACAGTATGCCAATATCCAACAAGGTATTGAACAAACCGTTATCTCTTCAAACCTGCAATACAGAGGGAGAGCTCAACGATGAAATGGGTTATCAATAGCGGCTTAACACAGACCATTCTTTATGGCAGTAGCATAGCATTAATGAAAGGCATCTCATTATTAATGCTCCCTTATATTGCCCACCAGCTATCAGCTGCCGAATTCGGTCGATTAGAAGTGATCGGTACATTAGCAATTATCGGTAGTATCTTGGTTGGAATGGGACTGGAAGATACGCTGTTTCGTTTAGCTGGCGGCGTTACGAATAAACAACAACGCTCTCAAATTGCCGCGCAAATTTTCAGCCTAACGCTGGTAATAACTTTATTATCCCTGTTAATAGGTTGGTTTTGTGCAAGTACCATTGCCACTTGGATACCAGGAAACCCATCCGTTTATGAAGTAAGATTAGTGCTGTCTGTATTAGCACTTGAAGGCTGTATTGCCATTCCTCTTGGCTGGTTACGTATGAACAATCACGCGCTGAGCTTTTTCTTAGCGAGTACATCACGCGCAATTCTTCAGGCTGTTTTAATTGTTGTATTACTGTATTTAGACAGAGGTGTTGCAGGCATTTTTGAAGCAGGGTTAATTGCAGCAGTCGCTCAAACATTATTATTAGGTTATTTGCAGATAAGCGATACTGGGTTAAGTTTCAGCCTAAAAACTGGCAAGCGAGCATTAATTTATAGTCTTCCAATAATGGGTAGTGGTTTAGTTGCCTTTGCGTTAAATGGACTAGACCGTTGGATTTTAGCGGAGCAAACAAGTTTAGCCGATGTTGCTGAATTTGCTATAGCAGCAAAATTTGCACTGGCAACCGTATTATTATTGCAACCATTTGGAATGTGGTGGTCACCAGTAAGATTTAGTGTTCTTAATGAAAAAAATGGCCAACAAAAAGTCGCGCGTTTTGTTGCAATAGGTACAAGTTTGGCGCTGTTAATCACAGTGTTAGTCGGCTTGTTATCCCCTAGCCTGATCAATTGGTTATTACCTGAAACTTATATTCATGCGGCGCAATATGTGCAGGGTTTAGTTTTTATCATGTTACTAAAAGAGTTGGTGGAGTTATTTAATATCGGCTGTTTCAGTGGAAAAACTACCAATTCTCAATTTATTATTAACCTAGTGGCTGCTATTATTGGCATTAGCTTAATGTTATTGCTAACCCCCGAATATAAAGTATGGGGAGTGATCTACTCTTTAATCATCGCCCAGTTTATTCGCCTGGTACTATTTTATAAAGTAAGCCAACATT
>JBALXF010000393.1:0-3445 GCA_036961085.1 Psychromonas sp. | reverse complement strand
CGTAATAATGTATTGCAGGCAATAAGAATTCCAATCTTTGTAATGATTATTGCATCACTAGTGAGTTGCATCCAATTACTAATGAATGCATTTACCTATGAGCTATATCTTTCTTTAGGTATTTTTATTCCATTAATAGTTACCAACTGTATGATCATTGGTCGTGCAGAAGCATTTGCTTCCAAAAACAGTGTTAAATATGCCGCATTTGATGGTTTGATGATGGGTTTAGGTTTTGCTGGTGTTCTTCTTCTATTAGGTACAAGCAGAGAAATATTAGCGCAGGGCACTATTTTCTCTGGTTTAGAGACCTTACTTGGCGATTGGGCAAGCGCTCTGACAGTTACCATCTATCACGCCGATACTAGTTTCTTACTTGCAGCACTGCCACCTGGTGCATTCATGGTTATGGGCTTGATCATAGCGTTAAAAAACTATATTGATTTAAAAGTTGAAAATAAATGAATAACGTAAAACGCCGTGAAATATTAACTCGCCTTCGCGATGATAACCCTAAGCCTGAGACTGAGCTTAATTACTCCTCTCCATTTGAGCTGTTAATAGCCGTTATATTATCAGCACAAGCAACAGATGTTAGCGTTAATAAAGCAACGGATAAGCTTTATCCTATTGCGAATACGCCAGAGAAAATAGCTGCGCTAGGTGTCGACGGTTTAAAACAGTATATTAAAACGATTGGTTTATATAACAGCAAAGCTGAAAATGTGATTAAAACCTGCAATATGCTAGTCAACTTGCATAATAGTGTTGTACCAGAAAATAGAGAATCTTTAGAGGCATTACCTGGGGTGGGTAGAAAAACCGCTAACGTTGTCCTAAATACCGCTTTTGGTTGGCCGACAATTGCTGTCGATACACATATTTTCCGCGTTTCTAATCGCACCAAATTAGCGATGGGAAAAAATGTAGATCAGGTTGAAGAAAAGCTTTTAAAGGTCATTCCAACTGAATTCAAAGTGGATGTTCATCACTGGCTTATATTACTTGGTCGTTATACTTGTATCGCGCGAAAACCTCGATGTGGTGCTTGTTTGATCGAAGATTTGTGCGAGTTTAAAGATAAAACTGAAAATTAATAGGCTTGTTATACCAAGTCTATTAATTAAGTTATCTATTTTAGGCGTAGGGAAAACCGCTGATAGCAAGGCATTAATTGCAGTAACTAGTTGTTCTAATTGCAAAATTAATAACGAAGCTAGCAGTGGTTTTAACCAGAGTAAATGACCACTTATTTAGTGGATTTGGTATTATTATCGACCAATACAAAAAAACCGAGCATATGCTCGGTTTTTTATTGGAAATGAAAAAGCTGATTAAGCTTGTTCAGTTTCAGTTCCACGGTAACGTTTAGTGATACCGTTTAAAAAGTTGCGTAATAGCTGATCGCCACACACTTTATAATTACGATGATCTCTCTTTCTAAACAATGCAGATAGTTCTGATTTTGAAACAGGGAACTCAGCAGAGTCTAACGCCGCTAGCATATCTTCTTCTTTGAAGTTTAATGCAATGCGTAATTTACGTAAGATGTCGTTGTTTTGTAAAACTGCTTTAGCAGGTAAAATAACCGGGCTTGAACCTTCTTTTTTACCGCGTTTTTCATTAATTAAGCCGTCTAAGAACAACGATAATAGGCTATCACGACAGAATACAAAATTTTCTTCACCTTCTTTTGCCATGATGCTGTGCAGATATTTTTCATCAATTGCGTTATCAACCGATGCAAAAATTTCTAGCATTTTTTTATCGTTAAGTTGTAGCGCATAGCGTATGCGGCGTAAAATATCATTAGTGATCATAATTTCTCAGTAGTGTTTTGGTAAAAGAAGGTGCGCTATTAAATACTAATATGCACCAATATAAAATTTTATTATGTTTTGGCTTAAACAATCATTATAGCTAAAAACTAGGCATTGCCTTTAACTTTAAGTTGTTGCTCAGCAGCAAAGTACATCATACGGTTTAATGAAACTAAAGCGCCTTTGGCAACAGTTTCATCAACTTCTATCTCATGTCCTGTAGAATCGATTAAAGCATTGTATATTGATTTAAGGCCATTCATTGCCATCCAAGGACAATGTGCACAGCTGCGGCATGTAGCGCCATTTCCAGCGGTCGGCGCAGCTAACATCTCTTTATCAGGACAAGCTTGCTGCATTTTATAAAAAATGCCGGTATCAGTCGCCACGATTAATTTTTTGTTAGGCAAGGTTTGTGCAGCTTTAATTAATTGGCTTGTAGAGCCCACTGCATCGGCTAGTTTAACCACACTTTCAGGAGATTCAGGATGTACTAAAATAGCGGCATCAGGGTGAACAGCTTTCATGTCACGTAATGCACTCGCTTTAAATTCATCATGCACAATACAATCGCCTTGCCACATCAGCATATCTGCTTTTGTTTTAGATTCGATGTAGCGACCTAGGTGGCGATCAGGTCCCCAAATTATTTTTTTATCTTCACTGTCTAAATGCTCAACAATCTCTAATGCAATGCTTGACGTTACGACCCAATCAGCACGTGCTTTTACAGCAGCAGAGGTGTTAGCATAAACAACGACGGTACGATCAGGATGCTGATCACAGAAGTCATTAAACGATTCAATTGGGCAACCTACGTCTAATGAACATGTTGCTTCTAGTTCAGGCATTAGTACATTTTTATGAGGAGTCAGTATTTTTGCAGTCTCTCCCATAAAGCGTACACCAGCAATGATTAAAGTCGATGCTTCATGGTCACGGCCAAAACGAGCCATATCTAAGGAATCAGAGACATACCCCCCCGTTTCTTCAGCTAATGCTTGAATCTCAGGATCCGTATAATAGTGAGCAACTAAAACAGCGTCTTTTTCTTTTAATAGCTTTTTAATTTGCTCTTTATAATCGATCTTTTCTTGCTCAGAAAGCACAACTGGTTTCGCTGGAAAAGGGTAATCTGAACCAACAAGTGGAGAGTATTTGCTCATTATCGTCTCTTGCATATTAAAGTGAGTGTAAATTATACCGCGATCAATAATAAAAATGATAATAAAAATAAATAATTTTTCAAATTAAAAAGAGAGAGTATTTAAAGGGGATATAGAGAATAGAGAATTGGTGGGCCGTGAAGGATTTGAACCTTCGACAAATGGATTAAAAGTCCACTGCTCTACCAGCTGAGCTAACGGCCCGAAATAGTTATCGGTCTTACTAATAAGTCTCAGGTTATCCCTTCAACTCTTATCAACACTATTGGATTAAAAGACAACGTCTATACCAACAGAGCTAACGGCCCGAAATAGTTATCGGTCTTACTAATAAGTTTAGGTCGTGCTATTAAGTTTTAGGTTATACCGCAACTTAATTAAAAATTGGTGGGCCGTGAAGGATTTGAACCTTCGACAAATGGATTAAAAGTCCACTGCTCTACCAGCTGAGCTAACGGC
>JBALXF010000392.1:3041-3505 GCA_036961085.1 Psychromonas sp. | reverse complement strand
TCCTGTTGATCGCTTAAAGTATAAATTTGTAAAACAACTGTCGCAAGCGGATAATTTTTTACTTGGTAATCAAGTGAGTACCAATAAAACTTTTCTTGCAATATCTCTATATTCAACAAATATTGATAGATTTCATTGTAACTACCGGCAAGCTCCACCTGTAAGGTATGTTTATAAAAAATATTGTCAATTTGCTGCCCTTCTTCTGCAATATTTAAAGCTTCGATAGGTAGAGAGATCAAAGAGTTAATTTTAACTCCTGGACTTTCTGCCAATACTTGCGTTAATGCGATAGGCATTTTATGAGGATGGATAAATTTGACCAGTTTTTGGTCTAATTTTTTATCTAAAGCGGTTAATGTTTGTCCAGAGAAGGCCAATTTTTTATTAAGTTCTTGGATCGGGTCTTTCTGCAAACGAAAATTAACATCAATAATTTGATCATCAATTTTTTGCTGTTGTTT
>JBALXF010000392.1:0-3031 GCA_036961085.1 Psychromonas sp. | reverse complement strand
ACATCGAGCTCTCGTGATGCCGTTTTCTGCTTCGCCATCGCGATATCAATTTGCCAAAAATAACTAATTGAAAACATACAAATAATAAGCCCAGCAAAAGCAATTACACGTTCGCGTAGTGTTAATTGATTAAACTTCTTCTCAATTTCTGAAACTGAAATTCCGTTCATCTTTTATCTCCATTATTTTGTAGGCTTTTAAGATTACCTAGCGCTAACGGTTGTTGACCGTTAGTCAAATTAAACAAAAAATAGCTTTTTTTGTCGTGGAGATTTAACTGAGTGAAAGCAATCTTAGATAATTCATCGGTCGCTTGTACCTTAGTTAACCAGAGTGGAACTGAATCACTTTTTCTCGCCTTACCAGTAATATTTAAACGACCTTCTAGTACCGAGAATTGATCAATACTTAAGTTATCTATATTGGCCAGTGAAAGTCCTCGCATTAAATCAGAAAAGCTAACAAGCTCTGCCAACTCGACGCCAGATAAACTCCGTAATAGACGTTGCTTTCCTGCAATTTCAGCTTCTAAAGCACTCAGCTCTCGAAGTTTAGATTGTGGTGCTCGTTGACTTTGTAAACGGGCTAGTAATTGGGTTAACTGTTGTTGTTTTTGCTGAGTTCCATTTTGCTGGCTTTGTATTTTTTCCTGCATGCTCGAAGCCTGTTGCCCCAGAATCAGGTTCAATAGTAATAGTGAAACCAAACAGATACTTAATAACACTGCAAATTGCTTAAAAGTGGCAAGCTGTCGTTTAGGGAAAAGACTCTGATGATAGAGATTTATTTGATTCTTCATGCCGATTGCTCCTCAATTAAAGGACCATAAGCAGAAAGGTTATCAAAATCGTATTGCTGTACATCTCCAAAGGAGGCTAGGTTTATTGATAAGTAATTGTTAAGTTCATTTATCAATAAATGAATATCGGCGCAGTTTAACGCGAGGTATAAGTGATCTATCTTGGTAATATTTAATTGTGAGTTAATATAATCTAATACGCGTTGAATTTCTAAACTCAACTCTTCAACTAACACTATTTCACTCTGTTGAGATTGCATCGCTAGTTGTGCCCCTAAACCACGTAATCGACGAGAGAAATAAGGTTGAGCATTTTTTACAACGGTTAATATTAAATCGTTATTCGATTGTGATAGTAAAATATTAGCTTCTTCACTATTTCCTAAAAGTCTTGTGATGGATAACTCTTCGATAGTGATATTTTTTAATTTTAACTTTGCATTCAACACCATATCGCGAATTTTTATTATTTTGGTTCGCGCAACACAAACTGTTGTAATCTGTTTGCTGTGACGTTGCATTGGACGATCGTAATAATCTACAACAAGGTCGAAGATACTATCAGAAACAAGATCTTTTATAGCAAATGGTAAACTTGCTAGTAGTTCATTATCTTCTACATTAGGTTTTTCGATATTGAATGTTTGGTAAAAATCACGGCTTAAAACAACAGAAACTTCACTGTTTTGTAATTGGTATTGTTTGACGAAGGCAGTAAAAACAGTAACCCACTGAGATTCTGAAGCGATCGATTCCTGATCAAGTAATTCCACTATGCCATTCTCTATATGGCAAATCGCAATGCGATTATTCGCCAAATAAAGGCTAATATGAGAGCGTGCCTTTTTAGAGAAAAATCCTTTTAACAGCATTAAATTTAATGTCCCTATACTATGAATAACCTATAAAATACCTAAACGTATAAATTACGCAAATGTATAAAATTTCGCTCATAATAATGGAATATTTTATATATTAATATTTTTAATTTAAGAATCTAAGATCTAAGGTCGTAAAGTATTGAATCCATCATATGTTGAATTAAATGAAAATCTGCAAAAAATAATTAAAGCCTCGCCATTACAAAAGGTTACACATCCTTTATTAGATGAATATGGGTTAAAACTGTCGGTGAAAAGAGATGATCTTCTGCACCCCGATATATCTGGTAATAAATGGCGTAAATTAAAATTTAATTTATTAGCAGCACGTTCTCAGGAAGTTAATCATATTATTAGCTTTGGTGGTGCGTTCTCTAATCATATTCATGCACTTGCAGCTGCAGGCTTTCATTTAGGTTTTAAAACAACGGGTATTATTCGAGGAGAAAGCAGTTACGCCAGTAATCCAACACTCAATCAAGCACAGGCTTGGGGAATGGAGCTAGAATTTGTTTCTCGCATAGAATATAGAAGACGTAACGATAGTGACTACCTACTATCACTGAAAGAAAGGTTTCCAAATGCTTTAATAGTACCAGAGGGCGGAAGCAATCAAACCGCACTACCTGGGGTAATGGAGTCTGTGCAAGAAATGCAACAACAAAGCACATGCGCTATCGATCATATTATTACGGCAACGGGAAGTGGCGGAACATTGGCCGGACTCATTGCAGGCAGTTCCAAGACAGGTCTAAATTGTAAAGTAACAGGGGTTGCTGTGCTTAAAAAGGCTGACTACCTTAATCAACAGATAGAAATACTATTGCAACAAAATAATGTAACTAACGCCCCAGAGTGGAGACTACAAACAAGGTTCCATCAAGGTGGCTATGCAAAAGTGAATAAAGAGTTAGCATTATTTTGCCAACAGTTTTCATTACAAACAGGTATTCCGATCGAGCCCATTTATACCGGAAAAATGTTCTACGCTCTTTTTGAATTAGTTGAACAAGGCCACTTTAAAAAAGGTGAACATATCATAGCCCTGCATACCGGTGGCTTACAGGGTATTAATGGATTACAGACGCGTAACCTTTTTTAATAATAAATAACTGGAATGTCTATTAACTTAGTAAAGAGCGGTTTGCAAAAAAATCGCCCTGTCCTGCATAAACGCCCAGCTTAATAAGACACTTCCACTCTTCACTGTTTTCAACACCCACTGCAATTATTTCAGTTTTTCTATTTATGCAGCTTGCTGTTAAGCTCTGTAGCGCAACTTGGTTGGTTTTTCGTATGTTAATATCACGCACTAAACCTGTATGAAGCTTCATATAATCCACATTAAAAT
>JBALXF010000391.1:0-3519 GCA_036961085.1 Psychromonas sp. | reverse complement strand
GTACTAAAACAGGTTACTTATAATCAAAATTTAATTGAGGATCGAGATGATCTTGAATCTCAATTATTGGATGTTGGAAAGAAAATTGCACAGCAACAACTGTTGAAAATAACGCCTTTTATTACACCGGTAAAATGCGAACATCGTCCCAAATGGCATATCTCTCCGCCACAAGGTTTGTTAAACGATCCCAATGGTTTTATTTATCATCAAGGCCAGTACCACCTTTTTTATCAGTGGTATCCTTATTCTTGTGAGCATAAAGATAAACACTGGGCGCACTTAACCAGTAAAGATCTAGTTAACTGGGAGTGGCAACCTGTTGTATTAACACCATCAGATTGGTTCGATAGTCATGGCGCTTTTTCTGGACATGCACTTAGTCATGGTGATGAATTAATGTTGTTCTATACCGGTAATGTACGTATTGATGAACAAAGAAATAGGCACACCACACAGTGCTTAGCGACTTCATCAGATGGTATTAATTTTACTAAACATGGCCCTGTTGTATCTGAGTTACCCCCCGGTGCTACGCCACATTGTCGAGATCCTAAAATTATTCGACATAATGACCACTGGTTAATGTTGCTCGGTACACAGCGTGAAGACGAAATAGGTCGCTTAGCAATTTATAAATCGGACGATCTAAAACAATGGACCTTCTTGGCGCTATGTGGAGACGAGCTAGGAGACTTTGGTTATATGTGGGAATGTCCTGATTTCTTCACCTTAAATAAACAAGACTTTATCGTTATCGGCCCGCAAGGCGTTAAATCCCCGAGTAAACACCACACTATTCAACACCAGAATGGGATTGTGAAAGCGCAGTTGGACGAAACGGGTAAAGCGCTGTTATCTGATTTCCAGTACTTAGATCATGGTTTTGATTTTTATGCACCTCAATCGTTACAAACGCCTGATGGTCGTAGAATCATGACTGCCTGGATGGGCTTGCCAGATGAAATTGATCATCCAAGTTCTGATAATGGTTGGGTGCATCAATTAACAAGTATCCGCGAATTGTCATTTGTAGATGGCAAGTTGATACAAACGCCTATTAAAGAGTTAAAGGCATTACGTCGCGAGTCATTAAAGATAAATCAAGACGAATTGGCTTTTGATTTGAAAAGTAAGTCTTTTGAGTTAAACCTTTCAATGCAGTGGGGCAGTGTACTGCGCTTACATCAATCTGATCAGGGCTATTGTGAGATTCGTTTAGATAAACAAACTCAAACTTTATTTTTAGATAGAACTAATACCTTGATACGTGAAGGTGACTGTGTACGTGAGTTACATCTACCAGATTATGACTCGGTGCAATTACAAATTCTATCGGATAGTTCTTCACTTGAGATCTTCATTAATAATGGTGACGCAGTCATGTCTGCTCGTATTTTCACTCCTAAAAATGCCACTAAACTTAGTTATGAGGGCGAAGTGAAAATAATCGATGCTTGGTTATATTAAGGATTACTGCTTGTAGTTTAAATTCTTATTTCTCTTGAAATTAAAGCGATATACCTATATCGCTTTAATATCGCTTTAATTTTAACGCGCCAAAATACAAACTGCTTATATCTACTTTAACTTTTCTAAGTGCTTAGCTAACTGAAATTTCCCTCATCTTACTGGTATAAATCTCACTCTGAGCATAAGTTTGTAGGGTAATAATAAAGTCTACCTGAAGGTTTTGATTGTTGCCTTAGGTTTAAATGAGAGGTGCTGTTGCCATCAATAGCAGTTTTTTGGTGTGATTGATAAGGTTAGGAAAATACTATGGCTGGAGCGAGTCTATTAACATTACTGGATGATATTGCTGCTATCTTGGATGATGTCGCCTTGATGAGCAAAATAGCGGCAAAAAAAACTGCAGGTGTATTAGGAGATGATTTGGCACTCAATGCACAGCAAGTTTCAGGTGTAAATGCAGATAGAGAACTGCCCGTTGTTTGGGCTGTTGCTAAGGGCTCATTCCGTAATAAGTGTATTTTAGTCCCCGCTGCACTGCTAATTAGTGCATTTATCCCTTGGGCGGTCACTCCTTTATTAATGTTTGGAGGCCTGTTCCTGTGTTTCGAGGGCTTCGAAAAATTACATCATACTTATGATAAACGTAAAAAAAGAAAAGCGGCATTAGCATCAGGTATCTCTGACACTTCAGCAGAGATGGATGAAGATGAAGTCCCTGTGATTGATGATCTTGAAGCCTATGAAAAGAATAAGGTAAAAGGTGCTATTCGCACTGATTTTGTCTTATCTGCCGAAATTATTGCGATTACTTTAGGGGTAGTTACTGAAAGTAGCTTTTTGACGCAAGTTGTCACTTTATCGGTTATTGCATTAGTAATGACCATAGGTGTTTATGGATTGGTTGCTGCAATAGTGAAGCTTGATGATGCGGGTTTGTATTTGAGTAAACGGCAGGGCGAAGGTGCCATGACTGTTTTCATTCGCTGGTTTGGTAATAAGCTAGTAAATGCCGCACCTTACTTGATGCATGGATTAACCATAGTCGGCACAGTGGCTATGTTTATGGTTGGAGGCGGGATTTTAACCCATGGAATACATTGGATGACGGTGCAGATTGAAGCTATTGCAAATTGGATAGAGCCACTGTCGGTAATTGGTCCTGTACTTGCGTTTATGACACCAAGCTTGCTCAATACGATCTTTGGTGTCATTGCGGGGGCGATTGCTTTAATCACTGTATCTGGTCTGCAAAAAATTAAAGCTTCATAAAAGCTTCTTTAAAAAAACATTCTATTTCTCTTGTTTGTTGTGTTTTTGCAATCATCATAAAATTAATGATAATTGCAAAAACTTCAAACCAAAAGACAAAAAAACAAGTAACTACAAACTAAATATTCACTCTACACTCAGTTACTGTTAATTAGCATTTAGCGTGAATACAGTCGCAACAGTACCTTGCTCTGCCTTACCATCTATTGATGGTTGTAGTGCAAATACTTGTCCATTTTCAACTTTATTATTTTTGATTAGCTGCCCTTTAATCGCACTAATACGCTCTTGTGCAAGATTACTGAGCTCTAAACTACGTAAGGGTTGTTTGTTTAATAGTGTTTGGTAAAGCGCTTTTTCATAGTCGTTAACTGTTGTCTCGACAATAGTAACTTCTTGTGCAGTTTTAGTCTCACCCTCAACAGACTTTTGTTCAGGTTGCTGTTCTGCTTTTATTGTTGTCTGCATCTCGCTTTTTAGCTTGGCTAACTCATCATTCCCATTTTGTGAAATTAATAACTCTTCTAAAAGCGGGATACGTTGTGGTTGTGGCAAGTCGTCGATATTAGATTTTTCGAGTAACGTGTCTAGCTTCTGCTGTTTCAAGGCTAATCCGTCTTGCTCTTGATCGACTAATGCACGAATTTCTAAAATTAACTGAGGGCGTTCGTTTAATAACTTAGCAATAGTATTTAACTGAGCAATATTGTCCTCACTCAATGTAGAACTACCCAGATTAAAGGCAAGTGAATTAAGTTTTTCAGCTTCACCTTCGGC